>JBIKTO010000290.1:0-4248 GCA_044348065.1 Cyanobium sp. | reverse complement strand
TACAAACACGCCGTCAGCGATCGTCTCCAGGCCATCCCCCAGGGCGAAATTCACATCGCCATCGCCGAAGGCGTAGGCCACCCCGAAGCCCAGCTCATTCTTCAGGCCCTGAAGGTCTTCCCCCTGGTTACGGGTGACGTAATAGGGCAACCATTCGGCAAAGAAAGAGAGGCGCTGATTCGGGTTGTAGCGCACCTGCAATTGCCCCTTGAGGTCGCTGCGGCGAAAGGGAGCGCCGCCATGGCCGTGCTCGTGGCTGTGGCCGTGCTCTTCGGCGTGGTGGTCGTCCGAGTCCTCCAGGTGAACCCGCCCGTAAAAGTGCTCCGCTTCGCCCCACACCAGGGCGGGTCCCACCATCGCCTCGATCGCGAGGCTGCCCTGGTTGGGCAGGCCCCACTCCATCACCACACCCACCAGGCCGTCGATGGCGTAGTGGCGGGGCTGGCCCTCCAGGTTGTTCTCCAGGCCGGCGTGACCCTCCAGGGTGAGCACGGGCGCGATCTGAAATACGCCCGGGGCCAGCTCCTCCCCACCGGCCGCTCCGTGGGCGCGCAGCGGTGCCGGAGAGGCCAGGGCGATCACCAAGCCGATGGGAACCAGGGCGATCCCTGGGAGCCGGGTTGGCAGAAAGCGGAGGGATCGGGGAGCGGAACAGGAGGGTGCGGCCATGGTGGAAATCAGCGGATCGAAGCCCAGCGACGGGCGAGGCTCTCGGCGGCAGCGCCGTCGCAACGGCCGCCCTGGCCGCTGACGAAGGTGCACACGTTGCCCGTGGCGGTCTGGACGGTGGAGCGGCCCGGGGCGAGGCCATCGGCGACCAGCGCGGTGGGATTCACCGGCACGCCGCTGGCGCGGCTGATGCGCCGCAGGGTCTTGGTAACCGGCAGCGACTCAGCGAACAACTGGCGGGTGCCCGATTGCCGCACCGCCGTGCTGATCGCCGCGAGGCTGGCGGGGCGCAGCATGCCCGCGGTGGTGAAGGAATCCAGCAGCGGCAGCTCCCGCACGCCGAAACGGCGGGCCAGGCTGGAGAAGGCCCGGTGTTCCGTCACCAGCACCCGGCTGCGGGGTGGAACGGTGCCGATCTGGCCCTCGATCCAACGGCTGAGATCCGCCAGAACCGCAGTCGCGGCCCGGCTGCGGCGCCTCACCGCGGCGGCCGCGTCGGCGGGAAGAAGCGCTGCCAGCCGGTTTTCCACCACCCGCACCATGGCGGCCGCCTGGGCGGGATCGTGCCAGACGTGGGGATCGCGCCCGGGGCTGGAGGGCACCGCCTGCTCCGCCACCGCCACCCGCGGCGCGCCGCCGCTGAGGCGCGCCAGGGCAGGGGTGAGGCCGTAGCCGTTGAGCAGCACCAGGCGGGCTTCGGCGATGGCCTGGCGGTCGCCAGGCCGCAGCACCGCTTGATGGGGATCGCGGCCTGGCGGGATCAGGCACACCACCCGGGCCTGATCGGCCGCGAGGGTGCGGCTGAGGTCGCAGAGAACCCCATCGACGGCCACCACCAGGGGCGGCGAGGAGGCAGGGACGGGACTGGCCGAGGCCGGCCCGGCTGCCCCCAGCAGCAAGAAGAGCAAGGGCAGCGGCGCCACCATCCAGCCGAAACGAACAACTCGAGGATGATAACGGTTCTCATTCGCAGCGCGCCCTAGGGTGGCGGCGCCCCTGGGTCTGCCCCTTTGGATCCGCCCCTGCTGCAGGTCCGCGACCTCGCCTTCACCTACGCCACCGCCCCCGTGCTGGTTGACCTCGATCTGGAGGTGATGCCTGGCACGTGCACTGTCATCCGCGGCGACAACGGCACGGGCAAATCCACCCTGCTGCACCTGTTGCAGGGGCGTCTGCAACCCAGCCGTGGCTGGGTGAGGTTGGAGGGCCGTCCCCTCAGGGGACGCAGGCGCCGTGTGGCGCTGGTGCCCCAGGTCCCTTCCCTGAACTGGCGGTATCCGATCCGCCTGGCGGCGATGGTGGCCATGGCTGCCAAGGGTGAACCGCGCACCAGCCTGCCGGCCCTGCGCCAGGTCGGACTGGAGGCCCTGGGGGATCGGCTGATCGGCAGCCTTTCCTCCGGCCAACGCCAGCGGGCCCTGATCGCCAGGGCCCTGGCCCAGCGCGCCGCGGTGCTGCTGCTCGATGAACCGTTTGCCTTTCTCGATGGCGCCAGCCGCCTGCAGCTCGGTGGCTTGCTCCGGTTGCTGGTGGACCAGGGGATGGCGGTCGTGCTGAGCGCCCACGGGGAGTTGCCCCCCACGCTCCCCCGCAGGCACACCTATCTGCTGCAGGACGGCAACCTGCACCACCAGCCCGCCCAACCTTCCCTGACGCCGTGGCAGCCCTGGACGAGCCCTTCTGGTTGATCCCCCTCCTGCTGGCAGGGCTCTGCGGGCTGATCTGCCCGCTGTTGGGCACGCTGCTGGTGCTGCAGCGTCGCGTCGTGGCCACCAACCTGATGGCTTACGCCGTGCTGCCCGGGGTGGTGATCGGCCAGGCCCTTGGCCTGCCGCCGCTGCTGGCGGGCTCGGCCAGCGCCCTCGGGGCCGTGCTGCTGGTGGAGGCACTGATCGCCGCCCGCCGCGACGATGGAGGTGCGGCGGAAGCGGTGCTCAACGCCGTGCTCGCGGCCACGCTCGGGCTCGGGGTGCTGTTGGTGCAGGCCCTTGGGCTGCCGGTGGACCTGGAGGCCCTGCTGTTCGGGGACCTGCTGGTGGCGGGCCCGGAGGACCTGCTGCGCCTGGGGCTGGTGCTGGCGTTGGTGCTGCTGGTGATTCGCTGGGGCTTGCCGCAGTGGCAGTGGCTCGGGCTTGATCCCGAGGGGGCGGAGCAATTGGAGCTGCCGGTGCACCGCCTGCGGCTGGGGATGGCGGCCCTTACGGCCCTGGTGGTGGTGTGCGCCACCGCGGCGGTGGGCCTGGCGCTGGTGATGGGCCTGATCTGTGCCCCAAGCCTGGCGGCCCTGGCGGGCGCCGCGAGCCTGGCCCAGGCCCTGCGCCGGGCTGCCCTGGTCGGCCTGGTGGTGAGCCTGGCTGGGTGCACCCTGGCCCTGGTTTTCAACCTCCCTCCCGGCCCGTTGATGGCCAGCTGTTGCCTGCCCCTGCTGCTGCGACGAACACTCCCTACGGGTTGAGGCTGGGCAGACGCCCCAGCAACAACAGCAGGAAACCGGCAAACTGCACGATAACCACACAGGGGCCGGAGGGCAGGTTGGTGAGACCTGAACCCAGCAGACCCAGAAGCGCACAGCCACCGCCGAGGCAGGCTGAGGCGAGGGCATACAGCGGGAAGCGGCGACTCACCAACCGTCCCCCGCAGGCCGGAATCACCACGAAGGCGCTGATCAGCAGCACCCCCACCGCCTTGATCGACACCGCCACCACCACGGCCAGCAGCACGATGAAGGCCAGGCGGTGACGGCTGGCGCCCACACCGAAGGCTCCGGCCAGCTCGCTGTTGAGCGTGAGCAGCACCTGGGCGCGCAGGCTGAGGGCGAGATAGATCAAGGCGCCGATCAACAGCACCGTGATCACCGCCAGATCACTCCAGCCGATGCCGAGGATGTCGCCGAAGAGCAGCTGTTGAAGGCCGCCTCGATAGCTCTCCACCAGGCTCAGGGCCACCACCGCGAAGGCCAGGGAGGTGGAGTACACGATGTTGAGCAGGGCATCGGCGGGCAGGCCGCTGCGGGCCACCAGCTGGTTCACCAGCAGGGCGAACAGCACCGCGAAGGGAATCAGCACCAGGGTGGGATTGATCCCCAGCAGGATGCCCAGGCTGATGCCCAGCAGGGCGGAATGGCCCAGGGCATCACTGAAGAACGAGAGCTGGCGCAACACTGCGAAACTGCCCAGAAGCCCACCGAGGGCACCGGTGAGCAGGCCGCCCAGCAGAGCCCGCTGCATGAACGGCTGGCCAACCATCGCGAGCAGGCCACCGGCATCAGCCACGGTGCTGCACCTGGCTGTGGTCATGGCGATAGGGCACCACATTGGGGCCATAGAGCTCGGCCAGCCGCGCTGGACTGAGCGCGTGGTCGGGGGTGCCGCTGCAGCGCAGGCGACGGTTCAGGCACAGCACCTGGTCACTGCTCCGGCGCACCATGTCCAGATCGTGCGACACCTGCAGCACGGTCCAGCCCTCCTGACGGCGCAGTTCCAGCAGCAGCTGTTGGAACTGCTCGCCGCTGGGGGCATCCAGGCCGGCCTGGGCTTCGTCGAGAACCAGCAGCTGGCGGGGCCGCACCACACAGAAGGC
>JBIKTO010000289.1:0-4249 GCA_044348065.1 Cyanobium sp. | reverse complement strand
ACTGCATGATCTGATTGACCATCAGCTGGCCCTGAGCGGAATCCGCCGCAACCTGGCGGGCCAACATCTGATTATCGAAGGCCGCAGCATTGGCGAGAGCATCGTTGCCGACGCTGGAATTCAGGCCTGCATGCACAGAGTTAGCAACCATCGCCACCGCAGTCCAAAAATTGCTGGAGCTTTGCGCCTTGCGTGCGTTGCCGGTCGCCGCAGCGATCTTGACCGTAGCTTCATTATTCCAATCCTGGAGAGATTCCTTGATCGCTTTCATATGGTCCTTCTGGATGTGCGCCAGCTCGTGAGCAATGACACAAGCCTTGGCAGGAAAGCTGCCATCAAAAGACTGCTCTCGAGCTCGATTTATAACGATTCAGCAACTCTAGCTGCTTGCAAATGCATTGGGGCGGCCGTTTGTCGCCGACGAGACCTGAATCGCCCAGATCAGAAAACGATCAGAGAACTGCACATCAGGACGATCGGCCGCAAGCGCACAGATCGCCTTGTCGCCAATAAGCTCCCTGCAATTCGCCGGATCAACACTCCGCAGACCCAATACCGCTTTCTGCGTAACAGAGGAATTGGCCGCAATAATCCGATCCAGCAACCGATAGGCGGAATACAAGTCCTCGGGCAAGGTGTCTTTGGCCTGATCATAAACAGACAAGGCGGGTTTTGCCCCCTGGCTCCTCGGCACAGACCATGCAGCAGGCCCCTCAAAACAGAGAAATGGAATCAGCGCAAAAGCTATCGAGCGAGACCACAACCGAATCGAATAGCAGCTCATGACAAAATAGAACGCATTCCAGCTCTACTAGCAGCCATCCCTGGCTCGGGCCGCTTGGCGAGAGCGATACGGGGCCAGCAGTACAGAGAACCAGGGTTGCTGCAGTCCTTAGGTAAAGTCACCAAAAGTGGAGCCGAACTCTGCAAGGGGAGTGCTTCCAGCCCCCGGCCCTGCTTGGCTGATCCGCAGTCTTCCCTCGCTTCGTCCCACTGCCGATGCCCGCCCTCGCCGACCTCGTCAACGACCTGATCGCCCTGATCCCGGAGGACGGCAGCCGGATCACGAACGACGAGATCCGCACCGCCCTGGAGCGGGAGGCGGGGGAACCGATCAGCGATGAGCAGCTGAGGGAGATCAAGAGCCAGGTGGTGGCCCTGGGGGCCGCCGAGGGAGTGAAAGGGCCCGGCGGAGGCCTGCGGGCGCCGGGGATTGACCCACCTCCGCGAACGGCCGCTCCAACCGCTGGACCACGCACCCGCCGCAGCGGCAACGGCGCAGGCGCCCCAGCCTCTCAGTCCTCGATCGCCCCGGGCACCACGGCGGCCTCGGTGCTCACCGGCGAATTGCGCAACCAGATCGATCGGATCTGGGATGCCTTCTGGAGCGGCGGCATCGCCAACCCGCTGGAGGTGCTGGAGCAGCTCACCTACCTGCTGTTCATCCGGCGGCTGGATGAGCTGGAAACCCTGGAGGAGCGCCGCAGTCAGCGCTCCGGCCAGCCGATGCGCCGCCGCATCTTCCCGGAGGGCGTCGATGACCAGGGCCGCCCCTGGAGTGAGCTGCGCTGGAGCCGCTTCAAAGAATTGGGGGAAGCCGCCGCGATGTACCGGGTGGTGGGCGAGCGGGTGTTCCCCTTCCTGCGAGAGCTCGGCGGTGAGGAATCGGCCTACGCCACCCACATGCGCGATGCCCGTTTCACCATCCCCACCCCGGGGCTGCTCACCAAGGTGGTGGAGGCGCTCGATGCGGTGCCGATGGAGGACCGCGACACCAAGGGCGACATCTACGAGTACATGCTCGGCAAGCTGGCCACCGCCGGCACCAACGGCCAGTTCCGCACACCGCGCCACATCATCGAGCTGATGGTGGCGATGACCGAGCCCACCCCGCGCGATGTGATGGTGGATCCGGCCTGCGGCACCTGCGGTTTTCCGGTGGCGGTGGGCGAATACCTGCGCGAGCACCACCCCGAGGTGCTCAGCGATCCGGAGCTGCGCGAACACTTCAACCATGGCCTGTTCCATGGCTTTGATTTCGACACCACGATGCTGCGCATCGGCGCGATGAACATGCTGCTGCACGGGGTGGAGAACCCCGATGTGAGCTACCGCGATTCACTCTCAGAAGACGGCGCTGAGGAACAGGACAAGTACACCTTGATCCTGGCTAATCCGCCCTTTGCAGGGTCATTGGATTACGAGAGCACCAGCGGTAAGCTGCAGCGGGTGGTGAAAACCAAGAAAACGGAGCTGCTGTTCATGGCTTTGTTCCTGCAGCTGCTCAAACCCGGCGGCCGGGCGGCGGTGATTGTGCCCGATGGGGTGCTGTTCGGCTCCAGCAAGGCCCACAAGGAGTTGCGCCGCACCCTGGTGGAAGATCACTTCCTCGAGGGAGTGGTGTCGCTGCCGAGCGGCGTGTTCCGCCCCTATGCCGGCGTGAGCACGGCGATCCTGTTCTTCACCAAAACCGGCCGGGGCGGCACAGACCAAGTCTGGTTTTATGACATGACCGCCGACGGCTGGAGCCTCGACGACAAGCGCAACCCGCTGCTGCCGCTGGAGAAACTCGGGCCCGCTCCGAAGGAAGCCCTGGCAGAAGGCGATCACGACAAAAACAACCTGCCCGACTGCCTGGCCCGCTGGCGCCAACGCAAGGAAGCCGAGCGCGAGCGGGAGCGCACCGCCCAGAGCTTCTGCGTGCCCAAGGATGAGATCGCCGAGCAGGGCTACGACCTCAGCCTCAACCGCTACAAGGAACTGATCCACGAGGAGGTGGAGCACCGCCCGCCATTGGAAATCCTGGCGGAATTGCGGGCGATTGAGCAGGAGATCCTGCAGGGGATCGAGGAGCTGGAGGGGATGTTGCGATGAGGGGTACGCCAGCGCGATCAGCGGGCGAGTCCCAGAAACACCAACAACGAGCGGTTGAGCCGCAGCAGGTCGTCATCCGCCAGGCGGCCGATGCACTGGCCCAGGCGGCTCTTGGGCACGGTGGTGACTTTGTCGACCATCAGGCGGCTGACGGCTCGCAGACCGTTCTCGGGCGTGGGGTCCACCGCGATGCGAAACACCGGGAGGTCTGCGGGATCGGTCGTGATGAGGCACACCGTCACCGAATCTCGGGCGGTGAAGGCATCGTCCTGAACGATCATGACGGGCCTGGGCTTGCTGGCGTAGCCGGAGCCACCGGCCATGGTCCAGAGCTCACCGCGCTTCACTGGCTGTACTCGTCATCGGGCCATTCGTACACCGAGTCGATCCAGGCCTGGACTTCGGCTTCCTCTGGGCTGGCATTGGCTAGCAGGCACTGGCGCCGCGCCTCGGCAGCGAACTCGGGAGAGTGCACATCCGGCACCCAGATCTGGATCGGCCGCATCCCCTGGGCCCGCAACCGCTGGCGATGTTCCCGCACCTTGCGGCGGTTGGCGGCCCGGCGCGCTTCCTGGGCGGAGGCCTCTGAGTGGCCTAGCTCCGGGGCAGCTTCCGATCCCACGGCAGCTCCTGCAACGGTTACATGTCACCCTAGCCGGAGGGGGTCTGATCGAACGCTGGGGCCGCGGCACCCAGGTGATCGTGGAGGAATGCCAGCGGGCCGGCTGCAGCGAACCCAGCTACCGGGTGAGCGGCGGCTGCTTTGTGGTGACCTTCCCGCTGCGGGTGGGACTAGGGGCAGAGTCGAAGCCAGAGTCAGGGCCAGAGTCACAGCTGGCTCGCAGTGTGCTCCTGGCCCTGGCGCAAGGACCACTGGGCAAAGCCGCCATTGCTGATGCGCTGGGCCATCGTTCGATTTCGGCTAGCCTCAACCGCACGATCCGTGGCCTGATGGCTGAAGGGCGAATTTCCCCCACGATTCCAGAAAAGACCAATAGCCGACTATAGAAGTATCGACTGACTACCACATCATCAGAGGGGCAAAACCCATGATCACCAACTATCGCCGAACACTCTGGCTTGAAGGGGTTGAGGACCAGCGCTCGATGAATCAGGAGGCGATTCTGGAGCAGCCCTCACTGGCGGAAAGCCAACGCTGGCTGAAGGAGCAGGTCTGGACCCTGCCGGTTCTGGATGAGTGCAGCGCCGAGCAGATCCTGGGGTACGGCGATGACGGTCTCTGCGGCTGAAGGCAGCCTGGTGATCGACCTCGCCCTCGAGACCCACGCGTACGGAGATCCTGCTGGTGGCGCTGGTGAAGCTGGGGGAGATCGGCCAGGAGCGCGCCCGGGAGTTTCTCGATCAGCAGGCGGTG
>JBIKTO010000288.1:0-4284 GCA_044348065.1 Cyanobium sp. | reverse complement strand
CAGGGCATCCGCGCGCGTCAGCTCGCTGTCTGGCAACTCGATGCCGGCCGGGTGGCACGCGAGGCGGGCCTCGGACCCCACATCAACACCGTGATGCAGGTGGCCTTCTTCAACCTCAGCGGCGTGCTGCCCCGCGAGGAGGCGATCGAGCGCATCCGCGCCGCCATCGCCCACGCCTACGGCCGCAAGGGGGAGGCGGTGGTGCGCCGCAACCTGGAGGCGGTGGACGCCACCCTCGCCCACCTCCAACCCCTGCACTGGCATGCCCTGGTGGATCCGGCCCCCGAGCCGCCGCTGCCGGATCGCTTCGCCGCCGCCCCGCCCTTCGTGCGCGACGTGATCGCCCCCCTGCTCGCCCAGCGCGGCGATGCCCTGCCGGTGAGCGCCCTGCCCTGCGATGGCACCTGGCCCACCGGCACCGCCCGCTGGGAGAAGCGCAACATCGCCGCCGAGGTGCCCCTCTGGGAAAGCGACCTGTGCGTGCAGTGCGGCAAGTGCGTGCTGGTGTGCCCCCACGCCGTGATCCGCGCCAAGGTGGGCGAGCCCGCGGCCCTGGCGGCGGCGCCCGAGGGGTTTCGCAGCGCCCCGGCCCGGGATCCGGCCTTCGCCGGCCAGGCGTTCACGATTCAGGTGGCGGTGGAGGATTGCACCGGCTGCCGCCTCTGCGTGGAGGTGTGCCCGGCCCGCGACCGCAGCGAGCCCAAGCGCAAAGCCATCAACATGGTGCCCCAGCGCCCCCTGCGGGAGAGCGGCCGGGCCTGGTGGGACTTCTTCGAGGCCCTGCCCGATCCCCCCCGCGAAGGCCTCAACCTGCACCGGATCGGCCAGCAGCAGCTGCAGCGGCCCCTCTTTGAATTCTCCGGCGCCTGCGCCGGCTGCGGCGAAACCCCCTACCTCAAGCTCGCCAGCCAGCTCTTCGGCGATCGCATGTTGGTGGCCAACGCCACCGGCTGCTCCTCCATCTACGGCGGCAACCTGCCCACCACCCCCTGGAGCGTCAACGCCGAAGGGCGCGGCCCGGCCTGGAGCAATTCCCTCTTCGAAGACAACGCCGAATTCGGCTATGGCATGCGCGTGGCCCTCGATCAGCAGCGGGACACGGCACTGGAGCTGCTGAAGGCGCCGGAGCTTGCGGCGGCGCTGCCCGAGGCGCTGGTGGCGGCGATCGTCAGCGCCGATCAGGCGGAGGAGGCGGGCATCGTGGAGCAGCGGCAGCGGCTGGCGGAGCTCAAGCAACTGCTGGCGGCCCATCCCGCAGCGGCGGATCCGGCCTCGGCGGCGGCGCGCCTGCTGGCGATCGCCAACGCCCTGGCGAAGAAAAGTGTGTGGCTGGTGGGCGGTGACGGCTGGGCCTACGACATCGGCTTCGGCGGCCTCGATCACGTGCTCGCCAGCGGCCGCGATCTGAACGCCCTGGTGCTCGACACCGAGGTGTACTCCAACACCGGCGGCCAGATGTCCAAGGCCACGCCGCTCGGCGCCGTGGCCAAGTTCGCCGCCGGCGGCAAGGCCACCGCCAAAAAAGACCTGGGCCTGATGGCGATGACCTACGGCACCGTCTATGTGGCCAGCGTGGCGATGGGGGCCCGCGATGAGCACACGATCCGCGCCTTCCTGGAGGCCGAGAGCTATCCGGGGCCCTCGTTGATCATTGCCTACTCCCACTGCATCGCCCACGGCATCGACATGGCCCAGGGCATGGAGCACCAGAAGGCGGCGGTGGAGAGCGGTCGCTGGCTGCTCTATCGCTTCGATCCGCGCCGCACCGCCCGCGGCGAAAACCCCCTGCAGCTCGACAGCCGCTCCCCCCACCGCCCCCTGGCCGAAGCGATGCAAGGCGAAAACCGCTTCCGCATGCTCAGCTTCCACGATCCCGAGCGGGCCCGCGCCCTGGCCCGCCAGGCGGAGAGCGAGCGGGACCGGCGCCTGGCGATGTACAGAGCCCTGGCGGCACCGTTTGGCGCGGGCCCCACCCCATCGGAGGCGAGCTGATGAGCGCCCCCGATCTCGCCACCTCCTGGCTGGGCCTGCCCCTGCGCACGCCCCTGGTGGTGGGCGCCGCCGCCCCCGTCAGCGAAGACCCCGACGCCCTGCCCCGCCTGGAGGAGGCCGGCGCCGCGGCGGTGGTGCTGCATTCGCTGTTCGAGGAGCAGATCGAGCGGGAGCAGCTCGAGCTCTGGCGACTGTCCACCCAGGGCAGCCACAGCTATGCGGAATCCCTCGATTACGTCCCCGAGCCGGCCCTCTTCCACGTCGGCCACGACCTCTACCTGCGCCATCTCGAGCGGGCCCGCGCCCGGCTCACCATCCCCGTGATCGCCAGCCTCAACGGCGCCCGCCCCGGCAGCTGGGTGCAGGTGGCGCGGCGCCTGGAGGAGGCCGGCGCCAGCGCCATCGAGCTGAACATTTACGCCATTCCCACCGACCCCAACCTCAGCAGCGCCGCGATCGAAGCCCAGGTGGAGGAGATCGTGCGGGAGGTGCGCGCCGAGGTGGCCGTCCCGCTGGCGGTGAAGCTCGGCCCCTTCTACACCAACCTGGCGGGTCTGGCGAAACGGCTGGCGGAGGCCGGCGCCGACGGTCTGGTGCTCTTCAATCGCTTCTACCAGCCCGATATCGACATCGAGGAGCTCACCCTGCGGCCCAACCTGCTGCTCTCCACCCCCCACGACCTGCGCCTGCCCCTGCGCTGGATCGCCCTGCTCCACGGCCGCACCCCCCTGGAGCTGGCGGGCAGCGGCGGCGTGCACCGCGGCACCGACGCGGTGAAGCTGCTGATGGCCGGCGCCCGCTGCGTGCAGGTGGTGGGGGCGCTGCTGCGCCATGGTCCGCAGCGGCTGGCCGGGCTGGAGCAGGAGCTCACCCAGTGGCTGGCGGAGCACGAGTATGCGGCCGTGGCCGGGCTGATCGGCTGCATGAGCCAGGCGCGCTGCCCGGATCCGGCGGAGTACGAGCGCGCCCAATATCTGCGGGCGATCCAGAGCTTCCCCGCCGCCGAGGCACCCTTCGCGCCGGGGCCATGGTGAGGGAGCTGGCCGCCGAGCTGGCGGCGCTCACCACCCGCCCCTGGACCCTGATGGAGGTGTGCGGCGGCCAGACCCACGCGATCGTGCGCTGGGGCCTCGATCAGCTGCTGCCGCCCGGCCTGCGGCTGATCCATGGGCCCGGCTGTCCCGTCTGCGTCACCCCCGCCGCCACCATCGACGCGGCCCTGGAGCTGGCCCGCCGCCCCGGCGTGATCCTGGCCTCCTACGGCGACATGCTGCGGGTGCCCGGCAGCCTGCCGGGCGACGACCTGCTGGGGGTGCGGGCCGCCGGCGGCGCCGTGCAGCTGGTGACGGCGCCGAGCCAGGCGATCGCCCTGGCCCAGGCCCATCCCGATCGCCAGGTGGTGTTTCTGGCGGTGGGCTTCGAAACCACGGCGCCGGCCACCGCCCTGCTGGCCCGCCAGGTGCGGGCGCTGGGGCTGGCCAACCTCTCGATCCTGGCCGCCCACGTGCGGGTGCCGCCGGCGATGGAGGCCATCCTCGGCACCGATCCCTTGGCGCCCGGCGAGCGGGTGCAGGGCTTCCTGGCGGCCGGCCATGTGGCGGCCGTGATGGGCACGGGGGAGCTGGAGGCCCTGGCGGCCCGCCACGGGCTGCCGGTGGTGGTGACGGGCTTTGAGCCCGCCGATCTGTTCCGCGGTCTGCTGGCCTGCGTGCGGCGGTTGGAGGCCCGCCGCCCCGGCCTGGAGAACGCCTACGGCCAGGTGGTGCGCGCCGAGGGCAACCCGGCGGCGCGGGCGCTGCTGGCGGAGGTGTTTACGGTGGTGGATCGGCCCTGGCGAGGCCTCGGGGTGATCCCCGGCGGCGGTCTCGACCTGGCGCCGGCGTACGCCGAGCTGGAGGCGCGGCGGCGCTTCGGGCTTGACGGGCCTGTGGGCGAGGAGGAGCGGGGACCCTGCATCGCCGGCCAGGTGCTGCAGGGCCGGGCCACCCCCGACCAATGCCCCGCCTTCGGCCGGGAGTGCACCCCGGAGCATCCCCTGGGGGCGCCGATGGTGTCGAGCGAGGGGGCCTGCGCCGCCTGGTTCCGCTACCGCCCCGCCGGGGTGGGCGGCCGATGAGCGAGCGGATCCGCCTGGCCCACGGCGGCGGCGGCACCCTGATGCAGCGCCTGATCGACGCCGAACTGCGGCCCCTCTACGCCGATCCCGCCCTGGTGCTGCACGACGCCGCCCGGCTGGATCTGCCCCACGGCCGGCTGGCCTTCAGCACCGACGGCTACGTGGTGCACCCCCTG
>JBIKTO010000021.1:0-12500 GCA_044348065.1 Cyanobium sp. | reverse complement strand
GCCGCAGCCTGCACTTCTTCCTGGCTGCCTGGCCTGTGGTCGGCATCTGGTTCACCGCCCTGGGCGTGAGCACGATGGCCTTCAACCTGAACGGTTTCAACTTCAACCAGTCGATCCTCGACGGCCAGGGCCGTGTGGTGAACACCTGGGCCGATGTTCTGAACCGCGCTGGTCTGGGCATGGAAGTGATGCACGAGCGCAATGCTCACAACTTCCCGCTCGACCTGGCCGCAGCGGAAGCCACCCCGGTGGCCCTGACCGCTCCGGCGATCGGCTGATCCCCGGCGGATCAACTCTCTGGAATCCCCCAACCGGTTTCGGTCGGTGTCTTGCCCCCTCCTCGGAGGGGGGTTTTTCATGGGGCGAGCCGTCGCATCGCCTGCAGGGCCTCGCCCACGTGTTGGGCCAGATCGAGCGGGTCATACAGGGGGCTGGCCAGCACCTGTCGCTGTCGGGCCGCCCGGCCGGCCCGCAGGGCGGGAAGATCGCGGCAGAGCTCGGCCACCGCGGCGGCGAAGCCGGCCGGATCCCCGCAGATCCACTCCTCCCGGCCGATCCCCGTCAGCAGGGAGCTGCTCATCCGCGCCGAGGCGCCGTCGCCGCGGATGGCCACCAGGGGCACGCCCATGCTGAGGGCATCGAAGGCGGTGCTGGAGCTGCTCCAGGGGGTGGTGTCCAGGGCGATGTCGAGGCCGTTGTAGGCGCGGAGGTGATCGCCCATGGCGGCCAGGCGGGGCCGGAAGGAGAGGCGGGCCGGATCGATGCCCCGCTGGGCCAGGGCGGTTCGGATGCGCTCGCAGGCCGAAGGGTTGGGCGTCAGGCGATCCTTGATCACCAGCCGGGCCGCGGGCACGGCCGCGAGGGCGGCGGCCCAGAAGTCCAGGGTGGCCTCCCCCAGCTTGGCCAGCTGGTTGAAGCTGCCCAGCACCGGGTCGCCGCCGCTTGTGCCGTTGGCGGCGCTCTCCACGGGCGTCCAGCGCTGGCAGCGGGCCAGCCAGGGTCGGCTCAGCCGCCACAGCTTTTCCCGGAACTGATCCGCGAATTCGGCGGGGGTGAACACCCCATCGCCGAGGAACCAGTCGATCGTGTCCAGGCCGGTGGAGGCGTGGTAGCCGATCCAGTGGCACTGCACCGGGGCGCAGCGCTCGGCCAGCAGTTCCAGGCTTGCCGCGTGGGTGAAGCCGGCCGTCTCCACAATCACGTCGTACTGCCGCTGCCGCAGCAGCGCGCGCGACTCCTCCACCCCGAGCCCGTGCACGCTCAGGGTCGCCTCGGCGCGGGCGGCCAGGGCCTCGCCCCGCTCCTCATGGCGCAGCTTGGTGGCGATCAGCTCCACCGCCAGGGCGTCGCGCTGGTAGGCATCCAGGAAGCCGCCCAGGAAGGATCCCACCACGTGGTCGCCCAGATCGGCACTGAGGATCCCCACCCGCAGCCGTTCCCGGATTTCGCCCATCAGCGGCGGAGCGGCGGGCTCCACCCCTGGCCCTTCGCCTTCCCCCTCCCGCACCAGCCGCCAGTACTCCTCGGTGGCGGCGAGGTAGGCCGCGTCCTGAGCGGCGGGGCCGATCGAGAGGAGGAAGATCAGCTCCTCCAGCACCCACTGCGTCGGTTGCCGCTGCCCCCGCACCAGCGCGCGGGCCCGCTCCAGCAACGCCAGGGCCCGCTCCCCCTCACCGAGCTGGCGAGCGTCATGGCCGAGGCTGAAGGGGGCCACCGGATCCTGGGGATCGAGCTGGGCGATCCGCTCGTAGAGGGGGCGGGCGGTGTCGATCCGGCCCTGGCTGGAATGGGCGCGGGCCAGGAAGTAAAGCGCCTCGGAATCGCTGGGGGCGAGGGCCAGGGCCTGCTGAAATAGATCGATCGCCTGCTCGGGTTCGCCGGCCTCCTGCAGCAACAGACCGAGCTGTTTGAGGGGTCTGGGATTCATCGGCTCCGCCGCCATGGCCTGCAGGTAGCCCGGAATCGCCTCCTCCAGCCGACCGAGGGAATGGAGGATCTGGGCATGCCGGAAGGCCAGGTCGTCGTCGCCGGGATCCAGCTGGCGCAGGCGGGCGAGCAGGGCCTCGGCCTCCAGGACCTGCCCCGCGCTGATCAGGGCCTCGGCCTGGTTGCGATCCGGGGGATCCATCGGGCTGCTCAGGCCGTCAGCGGGCCTCGCCATGGGACCTCTCCCCCCTTCAGGCTGCGATCCGGGAGCTTCCGGCCGACGGCCCCGGTGCCGGCACGAGCTGGAAGCGTTCGATGCCCTCCGGCCCCCAGCCCCGCATCTGGAGGAACTGCTGGACCCGCTGGGCCGCCACCTCCGGGCTCACCAGCCGCAGCGCCAGGGCTGGATCGGAGGTGAGCCGCCCGCTCTCACTCAGCCAGCGGGGCCGCCGTGTGCGGGGCGAGGCCAGGATCAGGCTCCAGTGATTGGCGGCCATGGGGGGCCTTCGTCTTGGGCCACTGTGCCGCGTTCCTCCCTGCTCCGCCACCTCGGGGGGGCCAGGCGGCGGCTGCCCTGGCCGATCCGTGCATCGCCGGATGGTGATGGTGTTTGACAGCTTTGGAGCAGGGGGGCAGCGGCTATGCCAGGATTGACAGTGAAGGGTTGCGACTCTATAAATTGCGCAGCTTTCGCCAAGGCCCTGGCGGCCTCGTACATCCTCCTCACCCTCGCCTGGCCGATCCACATCTGAAGTGTCACATGGTATTCACGCAACGACCGCTTGAAGAACCTGCGACTGAGCAGGAGCTGACCAAGCAGATCGAAGAGCAAATCACCGAAGATCTTCGCCAGGCCTTTCAGAAATCCGTGCAGGAGGGCTCCGCTTCCTTCCTGCCGGCCCCTGAGCGCGACTAGACGCTTGCCATATACCTCCTGACGTCGATGCTACCCGGAAGGAGAGGAAATTCAGCTTTCAGCCATGCATATTCCAGGTTTGTTTCTGAGAAAGACGATCTCATTGGTCTGATCGCCTACGCCTTGTTCAAGGCAGCCAAAGTGGAAAAATGCCGAAAGCACAGACAAGATGCCGGCAGCGATTTAAGCAAGGATGCGGCGAGGAATTGGTCCGATGAACATTCGAGCGATTACTATGTAGAGCTCTATAAAAATCAAGCAATCAAGCTGATTGGTAATTACACAAAGATTGTTCTTGACCGCGAGGAGCCCCGGATGCGAAACGAGATCCTGCAAGCTGGGCTTTCAAGTGTCACCTCCACTCTCTCAGGCCTGACTGGCCTCCGAGGGCTGGTCGCCAACGTTGGCACTGGACTGGCGGCATCGATCATCTTTATCGTTGTTGGCTATGTGATTGTTGTCGCCAATCAAGGCAAGCCCCCCTGGCCGCTCTCGGAGATCCAGAGCCTGCCTGTCAATCAGAGGCCGGGCCAATGACCTGTGGCTTGACAGGTGCAATCTTCAGGGGTCCTTGAGTCCCCATCGGTCCATCGCCCGCGAGGGGCGTCCCTGTGCATCAGGCCCGCTTCCATTCCATTGCGCTCACGCCCCCTGCTGGATTCGAACCAGCGACCGGCTGCTTAGAAGGCAGCTGCTCTATCCAGCTGAGCTAAGGGAGCCCAAGCCCCATTGTGGCAGCGCGGCCGGCTTCCGGGAATGGCGGGACCCTGCACCTAGAATGGGAAACCGTGCTTTAGGTGATCGATGGCTGCCAGCAGGCTCAGCGACAGCCAGAAAACCGAGCTGGTGGCTCGCTTCCGGGCCGGCGAAGGCAGCCAGGCCCTGGCCGCCGCCTACGGCTGCAGTAGCGCCACGGTCATCCGTGTGGTGCGGGCCGCCCTGGAGCCTGAGGAATATGAGCGCCTCAAGCAGCAGGGCGGCCGCAGGCCGGCACCACCCCAGCCACTGCCGCTCGCGCCGGAGCCCGCACCCGAGGCAGTGGTCGGACCCTCGGAGCAGGAGGTCGCCCCTGACGAGCAGGAGTCCTCTGACGAGCAGGAGGCCGAGGCGGTGCCGGCAGTCCTGGCGATTGAGGATGCCGACGATTTTGCGGATGACGACGACTCCGAGGACGACAACTCGGAGGACGACTCCGACGACGACCTTCTGCTGGACGACGACGACGACGGCGACGGCGAGGCCGCCGCTGGGGTGGCGGCCAGCCTGGGCCTGATCGGCCCCGGCGCCACCCCCGTGGAGGTGCGCCCGCTGGCGGACGCCACCCTCCCCACCAGCGCTTACATGCTGGTGGACAAAACCGTGGAGCTGCAGGCCCGGCCCCTCAGCGATTTCCCCGAGCTCGGCGCCCTCGCCCCCGAGGAGTTGCAGCTGCAGGCGCTGGTGGTGTACATCAACCCACGCCAGGCCAAGCGCCAGTGCGGTCGCAGCCAGCGGGTGATCAAGATCCCCGACCCACAGGTGTTCCAGCGCACCTCCCGCTTTTTGGTGGCCCAGGGCATCAGCCGGGTGCTGATCGAGGGGTCCCTCTACTCCCTCTCGGGCAGCTGATCGCGCCCCGGCAGCCCCAGCGCTGCCGCTGCGCCGCCGCAGGCCACCCCCAGCGCCAGGGCCACCCCCACCACGAAGCCGGCGGGCAACGGGGCGCTCCGGCCGATCCCCAGTTGCAGGGCATGGCGGTCGTCCAGGTTCTGGGCGCCGAGGCAGAGGGCCAGCAACAGCAGGGTGCCCCCCACCAGGCTGCCGAGCAGCAGGCGCAGGCGCAGCAGCATCGTGGGAACCCTGACGGCAGCCTCAGTCTGCCGCTTCAGCCTCCCCTTGGCCGCTCCCCTCTCCCGCATGCAGCAGGGCGTAGAGAGCCCGCCGGCTGTGGCCGCTGCGCTGGGCCAGCGCCCGGGCGGCCTCCCGGGCGCTGAAGCCCTCCGCCAGCAGGGCTTCCAGCTGGCGGCGCAGCTCCGCCCCATCCCACGTCGGCTCCGCCGCTGGCGGACAGCCGCCGAGCACCAGCGTGCACTCCCCCTGGGGCGCCCGCCTGCGGAAATGCTCCAGGGCGGCGCTCACGGTGGGTCCCACCTGCTCTTCGTGCCGCTTGGTGAGCTCCCGCGCCACCCGCAGCGGCCGATCCCCCAGCACGGCCAGCAGATCCTCCAGCAGGGCCACCAGCCGGTGGGGCGACTCGAACAGCACCAGGGTGCGCTCCTCATCGGCCAGTTCGGCCAGGCGGCGGCGGCGCTGGGCCGGCCTGGCGTTCAGGAAGCCCTCGAAGCAGAAGCGTCCGCTGGGCAGGCCGCTGCTCACCAGGGCGGTGGTGAGGGCGCAGGGACCGGGGACGCAGATCACGGGCACCCCGGCGGCCCGGGCCGCCGCCACCAGCGGCTCGCCCGGATCGGAGATGCCCGGCAGGCCGGCGTCGCTGATCAGCGCCAGCGACTCCCCCCGGCCCAGACCCTCCAGCAGCTGGGGGATGCGCTGGTTCTGGTTGTGCTGGTGATAGCTCAGGAGCGACGCGCGGATGCCGAGGCGCTGCAGCAGCAGACCGCTGTGGCGCGTGTCCTCGCAGGCGATCCGGTCCACCCCCGCCAGCACCTGGCGGGCCCGCGGCGAGAGGTCGTCCACGTTGCCGATCGGGGTGCCCACCAGATACAGCGTGCCCGCGGCGGGCTCGCGGCCTTCTTCCTGCACAATGCTCCTTTCGTCTCCCCATGATGACGGTCCCCCTCGACCTCCCCGCCGGCGTCGATGTCGACCAGCTGTTGGCGGAGTTGCGGCGCCTGAGCTGGGGGGCGGCCGACATCCTGCGCGCCTACGCCCGCGGCGAGACGCCGCCCCATGGTTTCCCGCCTGCCCTCTCGGTGGATCACGGCGGCGAGGGGCCGGTTTCGGCGGCGGATCTGGCGGTGAATCGCTGGCTGCTCGACGGCCTGGCCCAGGCCTTCCCCCAGGCGGGCTGGACCGTGCTGAGCGAGGAGACCGCCAAGGAGCAGCTGCGGCCGGGGGAGCCGCTGGCGGTGGAATGGCTGTGGATCCTCGATCCCCTCGATGGCACCAAGGATTTCCTGCAGGGAACGGGTGAGTACGCCGTGCACCTGGCCCTGGTGCGGGAGCGGGTGGCGGTGCTGGGGGTGGTGTTGCTGCCGGAGAAGGAGGAGCTCTGGTTCGGCGTGCCGGCGCCCGCCACCGATACTTCCGCCGCCGCCGCCGCGCCCGCTGGTGAAGCCTGGCGGGAAAACCGGGCCGGTGAGCGCTTCGCCGCCCGCCTAAGCCCCCGCCTCCAGCTGGCCGAGCTGGTGCTGGTGGCCAGCCGCAGTCATCGTGACGAGCGGCTGGAGCGCCTCCTGGCGGCCCTGCCCCTCGCCGATACCTTGGCCATGGGCAGCGTCGGCGGCAAGGTGGCCACGATCCTGCGGGGCGAGAGCGATCTCTACATCTCCCTCTCCGGCCGCAGTGCCCCCAAGGACTGGGATATGGCGGCGCCGGAGGCGCTGCTGCGGGCCGCCGGCGGCCGCTTCAGCCATGCCGACGGCCGGCCCCTGCTCTACAACACCGGCGATGTGCGCCAGGCGGGTTGCCTGATCGCCAGCCACGGGCCCGCCCACGATGAACTGTGTGAGCGGGCCCGCGCGGCGCTGGCCGGGATCGATCCCGGCTTCCAGGTGTGATCAGACCGGCACCGGCTCCTGCTGGGGCACGCCCCGCAGGGTGAGGTTGATGCGGCCGCGGTTGTCGATCTCCCGCACCCGCACGGTCACCTGATCGCCCACGTTGACCACGTCTTCCACCTTCTCCACCCGGGCCTCGGAGAGCTGGGAGATATGGATCATCCCCTCCTTGCCGGGCAGGATCTCCACGAAGGCGCCGATCGGGATCACCCGCGTCACCGAGCCGTTGAAGGTTTCCCCTTCGCTCACCCGACGGGTGAGGCCCTCGATGATCCGCTGGGCCTCCTCGGCGGCGGCGCCGTCATGGCTGGCGATCGTGACGATGCCTCCGTCCTCGATGTCGATCTTGGTGTTAGTGCGCTCGGTGATGCCCTTGATGGTGCGACCGCCGGGGCCGATCACGGTGCCGATCAGCTCCGGATCAATGCGGAAGCTGAGCAGCCGCGGGGCGTGGGGGCTGAGGATATCGCGGGGCTTGTCGATCGCCTCCAGCATCTTCTCGAGGATGTGCAGGCGGGCGGGGCGGGCCTGGTTGATGGCCTCGGCCACCGTGGGCATGGCCAGGCCGGTGATCTTCATGTCCATCTGCAGGGCGGTGATGCCCTTCTCGGTGCCGGCCACCTTGAAGTCCATGTCGCCGAGGAAGTCCTCGATGCCCTGGATGTCGGTGAGGATGCGCACCTCATCGCCCTCCTTGATCAGGCCCATGGCGGCGCCGCTCACCGGCGCCTTGATCGGCACGCCGGCGTCCATCAGCGCCAGGGTGCTGCCGCACACCGAGCCCATCGAGGTGGAGCCGTTGGAGCTGAGCACCTCGCTCACCACCCGCAGCACATAGGGGAAGGATTCCTTGCTGGGCAGCACCGGCAGGATCGCCCGCTCGGCCAGCAGGCCGTGGCCGATCTCCCGTCGGCCGGGGGAGCGCATCGGCCGGGTCTCGCCCACGGAGTAGGGCGGGAAGTTGTAGTGGTGCAGGTAGGTTTTTTCGTTCGCCGGGTTGAGGTCGTCCATCTCCTGGGCGTCGCTCGGCGTGCCGAGGGTGGCGGTGGAGAGCACCTGGGTGAGGCCGCGCTGGAAGAGGGCGGAGCCGTGCACCCGCTTGGGCAGCACGCTGGCGGCGGCGCTGATCGGCCGCACCTCGTTGAGCGCCCGGCCGTCGACCCGCTTGCCGTCCTTGAGAATCTGCTGACGCATCAGCTTCTTGGTGAGGCTCTTGTAGGCATTCGCCAGCGCCTTGGGGTTGGTCTCGACGGCCACCTTCACCGGGTCGTTGTCCTTGAGGGCGCTGATCTTCTCGCCCAGTTCCGCCTTGATCACATCGAGGCGGGCATCGCGCTCGGGCTTGGTCTGGCTGAACTGGCCCAGCACTTCACCGATCGGGGCGCCGCCCTGCTTCTCCAGCCACGCCGGCAGGGTGGGGTCGTCGACCTTCTCCTCGGGGGCCACCGGTTCGATGCCCAGCTCGGCGAGCAGCGCCAGCTGGGCCTTGATCAGTTCGCCCACCGCTTCGTAGCCGAAGTCGATCGCTTCGATCACATCCTGCTCCGGCAGCTGGTTGGCGCCGGCCTCCACCATCACCACCCCGGCGGGGGTGCCGGCCACCACCAGGTCGAGGTCGCTGCGCTCGATCTCGCGGTAGCTGGGGTTGAGCACGAAATCATCGCCGAGCAGGCCAACGCGCACCGCCGCCATCGGCCCGTAGAAGGGGAGCTTCGCCAGCAGGGTGGCCATCGAGGCGCCGGTGACCGCCAGCACGTCGGGGGGCACCCGCTCATCGAGTGACATGCAGGTGGCCACGATCTGCAGGTCGTCCCGCAGCCAGAGCGGGAACAGGGGCCGCATCGGCCGATCGATCAGGCGTGCGATCAGGGTGGCCCGCTCCGGCGGCCGCGATTCCCGACGCATGAAACTGCCGGGGATGCGACCGGCGGCGTAGAGGCGCTCCTCGTAGTCGCAGATCAGGGGGAGGAAATCGATGCCCTCCCGTGGGTTGGAGCGGGTGGCGGTGACCAGGATCGACGTGTCGCCGCACTCGACCATCACCGCGCCCCCCGCCTGGGGGGCATAGAGACCGCTGGTCAGACGGATCTCCCGACCATCGAAGGAGATCGTCTGCGTTTTCCCTTGAACTTTTTCCTGCACTGGCAGTTATGTCCGCTCTGTGTCCAAGTCATTGTGCCACCCGGGCTTCACTGACCAGCCAACCGTCCTGAAGTCTTAGGGATGCGCTGTGGCCAACGGCCTCAGCCAGCAGCCGGCCGTAGAGGGCGTCCTCGATCTCCAGGCAGCCGAAGCGCTGCAGATGGGGGTTGCTGAGCTGGACGTCGAACAGGCGGAAGCCACCGGAGCGCAGGGCCTGCACCAGCTCCACCAGCAGCAGGTTGCCCGCCTGGGGGCGGCGGTGGGCCATCGACTCGCCGATCCAGCAGGCGCCGATGGCCAGGCCGATCATGCCGGCGGCGAGCCCCTCGCTGTCGTGCAGCTCGACGCTGTGGGCCAGGCCGTCGCGGTGGAGATGCTGGTAAATGAGCCCAAGCTCGGGGCTGATCCAGGTGCTCGGGCGGTTGGCGCAATCGGCCAGCACCGCGTCGAACTCCCGGTTCAGGCGCAGCTGGAAGCCGCCCGCCCGCCGGACGCGGCCCAGGGAGCGGGGCACATGGAAGCGCTCATCCAGGGGCAGCAGGGCGCGCCGCAGGCTGCGATACAGCTCGATCCGGCCACTGTCGGGGTTGGCCATGGGAAACCAGCCCTGGGCGTAGGAGGCCCGCCACCAGGCGGTGGGCCAGTGCCGGGAGGGTTGGGCCGGATCGGCCTGGCCCGGATCAGGGGGTGGTGCGGCGGCAGGCCTCACACCTGCGCCTCCGGATCACCAGCTCGACTTCACCAGGCCGGGCAGCTCGCCCTTGTGCCCCCGTTCGCGCAACTGGTTGCGGCAGAGGCCGAAATCGCGATACACGCCACGGGGTTTGCCGGTGGCCCAGCAGCGGTTGCGGATGCGCACCCGGGCGCTGTCCCGGGGCAGACCCTGGATCTTGCGGTGGATCTCCAGCCGCTCCATCGGATCACCGGCGGCCTCGAAGGCGGCCAGCAGGGCACCGCGCCGGGCGGCAAAGCGCTCCATGGTCTTCCGGCGCTTCACATCGCGCGCGATCATCGACTTCTTCGCCATGCGGCCGCTGCTGCTGCAAGTGATACAGCTTGGCAATCTACCTGGCGAAGCGCCGCCCGCCCTTCAGCGCCCCAGCCATTGCTGCACCGCCTGCAACTGGCTGGTGTCCTTGACGATCAGCACCAGGCTGAGGCCCACCAGGAACACGAAGCCGGATTGCAGGAAGGCGGTCTGGAAGCGATCCGGCAGGGGCCGGCCCCGCAGGCCCTCGAGGAGCAGCAGGCAGAACTGACCGCCGTCGAGCATCGGCAGCGGCAGGGCGTTGAGCACCGCCAGGTTGATCGAGATCAGGGCGGTGAACAGAAACAGGCCGCTGCCGCCCTGATCGGCGAGGGAGGCACCCATCTCCACAATCTTGACGGGCCCCGATACCTGGGAGGCGGTTTCGCCGAAGTGGGTGATCAGGGTGCCGAAGCCCGCCACAGTGCGCCGCAGCAGCAGGACAAAATCGTGGTTGGCCTGGCGGAAGGGCTCCAGGGGCCCACGGGGGGCTCGGAAGGTCTCGAGGCCGTCGGGTTGCAGCTGGGCGCCGATGCGGCCGCGGCCTCCCAGGTCGGCGGGGGTGAGCACAAGGCCCAGCGAGCGGCCGCCCCGATCGGCCTCCAGCCGCAGGCTCTGGCCGGGTGCGCTGCGGATCCGTTCCACCAGGCCGCTGACCGCGCCCTGACCGCCCCCGAGGGGGTGGCCGTCGATGGCCATGATCCGATCGCCCGCCTGCAGGCCGGCGACGGCGGCGGCGGCCCCGGGCTGGATGCCGCTCACCAGCACGCCCGCGCGGGCGGAGAAGCCATCGGGGATGCCCAGCACCGCGCTCTGGCCGAGCAGGACGGCATAGGCGAGCAGCAGGTTGGCGAGCACCCCAGCGGCAATCACCAGCGCCCGCTGGGGGATGGGGCGGTTGCGCAGCAGGTCGGGATCATCGGCGGCCACGCCGCTGTCCTCGTCGTCGTCGGGAAAGGAAACGAAGCCCCCCAGGGGAATCGCCCGCAGGGCATAGGTGACGCCCCGCCGCCGCCACTGCAGCAGGGCGGGCCCGAAGCCGATCGAGAAGCCGCTCACCCGGATCCCCTGACCGGTGGCCGCCAGGAAATGGCCGGCCTCATGGACCACGATCAACAGGGCCAGAATCGCCAGCGCGGTGAGCACCCCCATCGGGCACATCCTTCACAGTCCGTCCATTGTGGCGGCAAGGACCGGGTCCTTAGCCTGCCGGCCGTACAGGAAGCCCATGCCCGCTTTAAAGCTGTCGCCAGCCCCGCGGCCCCTGGCCTGGCTCAGCGCCGTGCTCCTGATCCCGCTGTTGGCCGGCTGCCGCGGGGGATTTCCCACCCTCACCCTGCCGGTCGCGCCCTGGGCCGGCTTCGCCTACTTCCCCCTGGCCCAGCAGCAGGGCTTCGACCGGGCCGCCTCCCTGGATCTGCGGATCGCGCCGTACGACGACCCCCAGCAGATCGTGCGGGCCTGGCAGCGGGGCGAGCTGAGCGTGGCGCCGCTCACGAGTGTGGAGGCCGTGGAGATCTGCAGCCGTCGGCCCGACCGTTGCCCGGTGGTCGTGCTGGTTCTCGATGAGTCCCAGGGGGCTGACCAGCTGATTGTGCGTCGCTCGATCAGTGATCTGCGCCAGCTGCAGGGGCGGCGGGTGGGGCTGGCCCCCTCCGGCCTCGGTCCGTTTCTCACCAGTCGGGCGCTGGAGAGCGTGGGATTGGACATCGCCGATGTGCGGCTGGTGCCGATGGCGCCAACGCAGCTGGCCTCGGCCCTGAACAACGGCCGCATCGACGCCGCCGCCACCTATCCGCCGTTCAGTGACCTGATCCTGCAGCTGGGCATCGCCCGGGTCGCCTTCGACAGCCGGGAGCTGCCGGGCCAGATCCTCGATCTGCTGGTGGTGGATCGCCGCTTCCTGGCGGAACACGGGGAGGCCCTGGCCCGGCTGCTGCTCGCCTGGGAGTGGAGCCACGCCTTGGCGCGGCGGGATCCGGAGGCGACGGGCAAGACCCTGGCGGCGCAGCAGAAGACGAGCCTGAGCGGACTGCGGCGGGTGGAGCGCTTGCTGCGCTACTACCCGCTGCTCGAGCAGCGTGAGTGGCTGGCCCCCGGGGGGGGTGTGGAGGACGCGCTGGCGGCCGTGCAGGAGGTGCAGCGGGATCTGGGGATGGTGCGCGAGGACGCGCCGCTGCCGTCGGTGAACGGTGCGTTGGTGGAGAGGGCGCTTCAGCTGGCCGCCAGGGTCTCGGCGCCGAAGTAGGGCACCAGCGCGGCGGGCAGCCGCACGCTGCCATCCGGGAGCTGGCCGTTCTCAAGCAGGGCGGCCATGGTGCGGCCGATCGCCAGGCCGCTGCCGTTGAGGGTGTGCACCAGGGCGGTGCCCTTCTCCTGGCGGAAGCGGATGTTGGCGCGCCGGGCCTGGAAGTCGCCGCAGGTGCTGCAGCTGGAGATCTCGCGGTAGCCGCCGGCCCCGGGCAGCCACACCTCCAGGTCGAAGGTGCGGGCGGCGGAGAAGCCCAGGTCAGCGCCGCAGAGCTCGATGCGGCGGTAGGGAAGCTCGAGGGCCTCCAGCACCGCCTCGGCGTCGCGGGTGAGCTGCTCGTGGGCGGCGTCGGAGTCCTCGGGGCGGGTGAACCAGTAGAGCTCCACTTTGTTGAACTGATGCAGGCGGATCAGGCCGCGGGTGTCGCGTCCGTAGGAGCCCGCTTCGCGACGGAAGCAGGGGGTGTGGGCCACATAGCGCAGGGGCAGCTGCTCGGCCGCCAGCACCTCATCGCGGTGGAAG
>JBIKTO010000287.1:0-4334 GCA_044348065.1 Cyanobium sp. | reverse complement strand
GGGGCAGCAGTTCCGCCGGCTGGTCGCTGGCGAGCAGCTCCGGGTCGGCGGCCTCAGCGGCGAGCCAGGCGGCCAGCTCCGGCAGCAGGCGGCGCGGGGCGGCCACGAGATCGGCGCGGCGGAGCTCGGCCCGCCAGCGACCGCTCAGGCCGTGGACACCGGCGGCGTCGGTGCCCACCACCTCAAGCGGGGCCAGGGGGCTGGGGCTGTGCAGGGATCGACCGCCGCTGCCGCCATGATGGCGCCCGCTCCGGCGCGCCCCGCGCCAACGGAACCTGACAAGCTGGCCCGATCTTCCCTGACGCGATGGCGCCCTTCGGCTTCTCCGCCCTCCGGAACCTGCGCAGCGGCGGCGGCGAGCGACCACCCCAGGATCTCGCCAGCTGGCAGCGACCCTTCGGCCTGGGCTGGGAGCGGCCCTACACCGTGCGCTACGCCAGCAACCTCGATGACGGCCCGAACCACGGCGCGCCGCTGGGGGGATTCGGCGCCGGCTGCCTGGGCCGCGGCCCGGACGGCAGCTTCAACCTCTGGCACCTCGATGGCGGCGAGCACTGGTTCGGCCTGATCCCCGACTGCCAGTTCGCCCTGTACGAGCGGGACGGCGACGGCAGCCGCTGCCACGCCCTGGCCACGGCGCCGCCGCGGGATGACTCCCGCCCCGACGCCGACACCCCCCTGAGCGCCTGGCAGTGGTACCCCGCCAGCGACGACACCCGGACCAGCGGCACCTACACCGCCCGCTACCCCCTGCATCGCTTCGACTACGAGGGGGTGTACCGGGCCCGGGTGCGCTGCGAGGCCTTCAGCCCGATCCTGGCGGGCGACTACCAGCGCAGCAGCTACCCGGTGGCGGTGTTCCACTGGCACTTCAGCAACCCCGGCAACACCCCGCTGGAGCTCTCCCTGCTGCTCAGCTGGCGCAACACCTGCGGCTGGTTCACCAACACCGATCCCGCCGCCGCGGTGCATTTCCGCGACGACGGCAGCCCGGAGCACACCTACCTGCCGGCGATCGGCCGCAGCCGCGGCCAACGCAACCGCCACTGCGACAGCGAGGGGCTGAAGGGGATCCTGCTGGAGGGGGAGCGCTCGGACCCCCTGGCGGAGGGCCAGGGCCAGTGGTGCCTGGCGGTGCCCGACCCCGCCAGCCTGGGGGTGCCGGTGGAGCTGTTCCGCTGCAGCCGCTGGAATCCCGCCGGGGATGGGGCGGAGATCTGGCAACCCTTCGCCAGCGGCGGCGCGATCCCGGAGAGCGACAACGACCGCCGCAGCGGCGAGGGGGATCCGGCCAGCGCCGCCCTGGCGGTGCGCTTCCGCCTCGAGCCCGGCGCCAGCCTGGAGCTGCCGGTGGTGATCGCCTGGGACCTGCCGGTGACGGCCTTCGCCAGCGGCAGCCGCGCCCTGCGCCGCTACACCGACTTCTTCGGCGCCGGTGGCGACAACGCCGCAACGATCGCCGCCGAGGCCCTGCGCGACTGGCGCGACTGGCGGGCGGCGATCGAGGCCTGGCAACACCCGGTGCGGGAGCGCGCCGACCTGCCGGAGCAGCTGCGCATGGCCCTGTTGAACGAGCTCTACGACCTGGCCAGCGGCGGCAGCCTCTGGACCGCCGCCACGCCGCAGGACCCGGTGGGTCGCTTCGGGGTGCTCGAGTGCCTCGACTACGCCTGGTACGAAAGCCTGGATGTGCGCCTCTACGGTTCCTTCGCCCTGCTGCAGCTCTGGCCGGAGCTCGACAAGGCGGTGCTGCGGGATTTCGCCCGCGCCATCCCCGCCGCCGACCCGACGCCGCGGCCGATCGGCTGGTACTTCACCCAGGGCCGCGGCCGGGTGGAAGCGCCCCGCAAGCTGGCCGGCGCCACCCCCCACGACCTGGGCGCCCCGAACGAGCGGCCGTTCGACGCCACCAACTACACCGCCTATCAGGACTGCAACCTCTGGAAGGACCTGGCCAGCGACTTCGTGCTGCAGGTGTGGCGCACCTTCCGGCTGGCCCCCAGCGGTGAGGATCTGCGCTTCCTGGCGGACTGCTGGCCGGCGGCGGTGACGGCCCTGCGGTACCTCAAGGGCTTTGATGCGAACGACGACGGCCTGCCGGACAATGGCGGCGCCCCGGACCAGACCTTTGACGACTGGCCGCTGCAGGGGGTGAGCGCCTACTGCGGCGCCCTCTGGATCGCCGCCCTGGAGGCGGCCCTGGCGATGGGCCAGCGGCTGCAGCTGGAGCTGGGCCTGGACACCAGCGGCGAGCAGCGGCAGTTCGGGGAGTGGCTGGAGCGCTCCCGCGCCAACTTCGATCGGCTGCTCTGGAACGGCGAGTACTACCGGATCGACGCGGAGAGCGGCACACCGGTGGTGATGGCCGACCAGCTCTGCGGCGATTTCTACGCCCGCCTGCTCGGCCTGCCGCCGGTGGTGAGCGATGAGCGGGCCCGCTCCACCCTGAAGGCGGTGCGGGAGTCGTGCTTCGAGGGCTTCCAGGGCGGCCGCCTGGGGGTGGCCAACGGCCTGCGCCGCGACGGCACCCCGCTGGATCCGAACGGCACCCATCCGCTGGAGGTGTGGACGGGCATCAACTTCGGCCTGGCCGCCTACTACCGGCTGATGGGAGACACGGAGACGGCGCTGGCGATCTGTTCAGCGGTGGTGGAGCAGGTGTACAGCGGCGGGCTCCAGTTCCGCACGCCGGAGGCGATCACGGCGGCCCACACCTTCCGCGCCTGCCACTATCTGCGGGCGATGGCGATCTGGGCGCTGTGGGCCACCCACACCGGCTGGCAGCCGATTCCCGGGGCGGAACGCCAGCCCCAGGCCCTGCCATGAGGCCCCTCCGCTGGCTGGTGGCGACCTCCCTGGCCCTCTGGCTGCTGCTGCTGGCCCCCGCCCCGGCCCTGGCTCAGATCCAGGCCAGCCCGCAGGAAACGGGCACCGGGCTGGTGCGCAGCCTGGAGAGCCTGCGGGATCTCGACTACCAGAGCTGGCAGGTGGTGGCCTACCGGGAGGGTGCGGCCGGGCCGCAGGCCTCCGTGGTGCTGCGGATCGTGGGCTATCCGGGCCAGGTGCGGATCGATCACCCCACGCCGCTGGTGGTGCGGGCGGGGCGGCGCGAATGGCTGCTCGACGACATCACCCTGGCCAGCGCCAAGCTCGCGGGCGACAACCGCGCCGCCGCCGCTGAGTTCAACCTGTCCCCCCTGCTGGCCGACCTGCGCCTGAACCGGCCGCTGCGGCTGCAGCTGAGCGGCGTGTTCGTGGAGCTGCCGGTGCCGCCCTATGTGGTGGCGGAATGGCGCAGCCTGGCGGAGGCGGCGCCACCACCGGCGCCGCTGGAGCGTTGAGTTCTCCCCAGGCCGCCGCCGGTCCGGCCAGCCCCTGGCTTGCCTGGATGCGCCGGGCGCTGCAGCTGGCCGAGCTGGGCCGGGGCCGTACCAGCCCCAATCCCCTGGTGGGGGCGGTAATTCTGGATGCCGGCGGGGCGCTGGTGGGGGAGGGGTACCACGAACGCAGCGGCGGCCCCCATGCCGAGGTGGGCGCCCTGCGTCAGGCGGGCGAGCGGGCCCGCGGCGGCACCCTGATCGTCAGCCTGGAGCCCTGCTGCCACCACGGCCGCACGCCACCCTGCAGCGAGGCGGTGATCGCCGCCGGCATCGCGCGGGTGGTGCTGGCGATGCGCGACCCCGATCCCAGGGTGGCTGGGGGCGGCATCGCACGCTTGCGGGCGGCGGGCCTGACGGTGATCGAGGGGGTGGCCGAACCCGAAGCCCTGGCGCTCAACGCGGCCTTCCGTCACCGTCTGGCGACGGGCCGGCCCCTGGGGATCCTCAAGTGGGCGATGAGCGTGGACGGCCGCACGGCCCTGCCCAACGGGAACAGTCAATGGATCAGCGGTCCGCCGGCCCGGGCCTGGGTGCACGAGCTGCGGGCGGAGGGCGATGCGGTGATCGTCGGCGGCGGCACCGTCCGCCAGGACGACCCCCTGCTCACCAGCCGGGGCCGCCGCCAGCCGGAGCCCCTGCGGGTGGTGCTCAGCCGCGGCCTGGAGCTGCCGGCCGGCGCCCGCCTCTGGGATCGCGACGCCGCCGCCACCCTGGTGGCCCATGGGCCGGAGGCGCCCTCGCAGCACCGCGCCTGGCTCGATGCCCTCGGGGTGGAGCGCCTGGAGCTGGCGGCCTGCGAACCCGCGGCCCTGCTGGAAGCCCTGGGGAGGCGGGGTTGCAACCAGGTGCTGTGGGAATGCGGTCCGACCCTGGCCGCCGCCGCGGTGCGCCAGGGCTGCGTGCAGCGGATCGCCGCCGTGATCGCCCCGAAGCTGCTGGGGGGCGTCGCCGCCC
>JBIKTO010000286.1:0-4341 GCA_044348065.1 Cyanobium sp. | reverse complement strand
CATCCACATGGTGAACGTCGGCCCCGGCGCGGTGGCCACGCCGATCAACAACGTGACCATGAACGATCCCGAGCAGCTGGCCAAGCTCAACGCCGCCATCCCGCTCGGCCACCTGGCCAACCCCGACGACATCGCCTCGGTGGTGGCATTCCTGGCCAGCGATTTCGCCAGTTACATCACCGCCACCACGATCTTCGTGGACGGCGGCATCATGCAGAGCAGCCCGGGGCTCTGAGCCCCGCCGCCTGGGGCCGCTCGCAGCTCACCTCCAGCCGCAGGCGCTTCACCAGCACCACCAGGCTGCGGGCTTCCAGGGTGCAGTGCTCCGTCTCAAGGGGCATCAGATCCGGCCAGGCGAGGATGTCGTCGGGGCTGGGCCGGGCGGTGTCGATCCAGCGGCACCAGCAGGCCTCGCTTCCAGCCGCTGGTGGCAGGTGGAAGGTGAGCGGCTGCCACCAGGCGTTGACCATCACCTGCAGCTGGAAGCGCTGGGAGCCGCCGCTGATCGTGACGGCGAAGGAATGGGAGTCGTCGCCCCAGTCCGGCTGATCGGGTTCAACGCCATGCCAGCGGATGTCGGTGCGGGCCAGGTCCTCGCTCAGGCTGAGGGTCTGGTGGTCCACCACCACATCGCGGCAGAGGCGATAGGCGATCAGCAGCTGCACAAAACGGACCAGATCGGCATGGGCCTCCAGCAGGCCCCAGTCGAGCCAGCTGATCGGGCCGTCCTGGCAGTAGGCGTTGTTGTTGCCCCCCTGGCTGCGACCCAGCTCATCCCCCATCGACAGCATCGGGGTGCCGCTGGACAGCAGCAGGAAGGCCAGGAAGTTGCGGGTCTGCCGCCGCCTCAGCGCCAGCACCGCCGGGTCGTCCGTGGGCCCCTCGACGCCGCAGTTCCAGCTGCCGTTGTCATCGCTGCCGTCGCGGTTGTCCTCGCCGTTGGCCTCGTTGTGTTTGGAGTTGTATGCCACCAGATCAGCCAGGGTGAAGCCGTCGTGGCAGGTGATGAAGTTGATGCTCTGCTCCGCCTCACGGCCGTTGCCGCCGTAGATGTCGGGGCTGCCGATCAGCCGCTGGGTCACGGCCCGCACCAGGCCCCGGTCGCCCTTGAGGAAGTGGCGCACGTCATCGCGGAAGCGACCGTTCCACTCCTGCCAGTTGTCGCCCACGAAGCTGCCCACCTGATAGAGGCCGGCGGCATCCCAGGCTTCGGCGATCAGCTTGGTGCCGGCCAGCACCGGATCGCTGTCGATGTCCCAGAGGATCGGTGGCAGGGGCATCGGCTGGCCGTGCTCATCGCGCGAGAGCACCGAGGCCAGATCGAAGCGGAAGCCATCCACGTGCATGTGCTGCACCCAGTAGCGCAGGCTGTGGCGGATCAGCCGCCGCACCACCGCCTGGTTGGCGTTGAGGGTGTTGCCGCAGCCGGTGTCATCCACATAACGGCCGGTGCCGTCGTCGAGCAGGTAGTAGGTGCGGTTGCCCAGCCCGCGGAAGCAGAAACTGGGCCCGCCGGCGCCGGCTTCGGCGGTGTGGTTGAACACCACATCGAGGATCACCTCCAGGCCGGCGCGGTGGAAGGCCCGCACCATCGTGCGGAACTCATCCAGCACCGCCAGGGGATCGGAGCTCACCGCATAGCCGTGGTGGGGCACGAGCACGGAAATCGGCTGATAGCCCCAGTAATTGACCCGACCTGGCGGCGCATCCTGGGGATCGAACTGGAAGACCGGCAGCAGCTCCACCGCCGTCACCCCCAGCTCCTGCAGGTAGGGGATCTTCTCGATCAGGCCGAGATAGGTGCCGGCGCGCGGGCCGCTCACCCCGGAGCTGGGATGGCCGGTGAAGCCGCGCACATGCAGCTCGTAGATCACGGTTTCGCGGGCGGGGCGCTGCAGGGGCCGGTCGCCGTCCCAGTCGAAGCGGTGCGGATCCGCCACCACGCTCTTCATGGCGTTCTGCCAGCCGCCTTCGCAGCAGCGGCCATCCCGGCCGCGCACGTACCCCGGCGGCATTGCCAGGGCGAGGCCGTAGGGATCGATCAGCAGGTTGGCCGGATCAAAGCGATGGCCGGCGCTCGGATCCCAGGGGCCGCTGACGCGGTAGCCGTAGGGCTGGCCGGGCTCGAGGCCCGGCACGTGGGTGTGCCAGTAGTGGTGGAGACGGCGGTTGCCCACCTCCATCGGGATCACCCGGGAGGGGGTGGCCTCCTCGGCACGGTCGAACAGGCAGAGGTCCACCCGCTCGGCATCGCGGGCGTAAACGCTGAAGTTCACGCCGCCCTCCAGGAGGGTGGCGCCGAGCGGCGAGCTGAGGCCGCCAGGGGGGCTGGCCGCCGTGTCGCTCTGCGTCATGCGGCCCTCCTGGGGAGCGTGGGCCCCGCGGGGGAGGGACCAGTGCTCCGATCCTGGCCACGGCGAAGGCGGCGGTCAGCCGTGGTCCGATCTGAACCCGCTGGCTAGGGTTCGCGGGAAGGGTTGGCGCCCCACAACCTCCGCCAGCGGGCGTGGTGAGGCGAACAGCAATGCACGGATTTCTGTGGCCATCATGAAGACCATCGCCCTGGAAGAGCACTTCGTGATCCCGGAGCTGGTGGGCTATGGCGCCAGCACCGGCGCCACGCAGCCGCCCGCTGCCTGGCAGCAGATGGTGGCTCTGCTGAGCGATTTTCTGGACACAAGAATTCCAGCCATGGATCAGGGCGGCCTGGACATGCAGGTGCTGTCTCTGAACTCACCCGGCATCCAGGCGGAGACGGACACCCAGAAGGCGATTGATAATGCCAGGTTGGTGAATGATTTTCTGAAATCGTTGATCGATCAGCATCCCACGCGCTTTGCGGGCTGGGCGGCGCTGCCGCTCCAGGATCCGAGCGCGGCCGCCGATGAATTGGAGAGGGTCGTGAGCCAGTATGGCTTTTGCGGCGCCAACATCAACGGCCATTGCCTGGGCAAGTATCTCGACCATCCCGATTTCGATGTCGTCTGGGAGCGGGCGGTGGCGCTGGATGTGCCGATTTACCTGCATCCAGCACCGGCGCCGGATGTGGCCCACGTGTTTCAGGGCCATGAGGAATTGCTGGGGCCGATCTGGGGCTGGGGGGTGGATACGGGAACGCAGGCGCTGAGGCTGATCTTCGGCAAGGTGTTTGATCGGCATCCCACGGCCAAGCTGATCCTGGGCCACATGGGTGAATTGCTGCCGTTCGCCCTGTGGCGCCTGGATTCACGATGGGAGCGCGACACCCACCATGGCATCGAGCTTGATCTTGGCAAGCCCTCGGAGTATGTGCGCCGCAATATCTATATCACCACCAGCGGCGTCGCCTCGGCCCAACCCTTTCTGGCCGCACTGCTGGCGATGGGTTCGGATCACATCCTGCTGGGCACCGATTATCCGTTTGAGGATGTGGGCGTGATGATTGATTTTCTTCGCAATGCGCCGATCAGCGAGATTGATCGCGCCAAGATCGCCCATGAGAATGCGGAAAAGCTGCTTCGCATTCCCGCCTGACCAGCCTGCGTTCACCACTTCTTGCCCTGCTCTTCCGACCATGACCCCAACCCCCCAACCCTCCGATGTGAGCCAGGAGCGCTGGCTGGCGATTGAGGAGCGCCAACAGCTGCTGATCGGCCTCTGTCCCGACCTGCCGGGGATGGGCTGCTGGAATGGCGAACGCCACACCTTTGAGGGTTTCGAGCCGGAGCTGGCGCGCTGTCTCACCCAGGAGCTGCTGGGGTCGGCGGATCAGGCCAGCTGGAGTGCGGTGACCCCGGGGGAGCGGATCCCGCGGGTGCGGCAGGGCGAGCTCGACATGGTTCTGTCGCAGCTGACGATCACCCCCGAGCGGCTGGAGGTGGTGGATTTCTCAGATCCCTACCTGGTGGCCTATGAGTCGGTGTTGGTGGCGAAAACCAGCCCGATCCACACGCTCGACGACCTGCGCGGCAAGCTGGTGGCCGTGGCGGAAGACACGGCGTCGTTCCATCGCTATTCGACGCTGCATCCCGAAATCCAGCTGGTGACCACCGCCAAGGAGTCGGACGGCGTCCATCTGTTGCTGGCCGGCAAGGTGGAGGGTGTGGCCAACGACACCGTGAACCTGGAGGGCCTGCTGGCCACGATGGCCAGAACGGATGTGGAGCAGCTGCGGAGCATCGATGTGGCCGCCTGCTTTGATCCCAAGCCGTTCGGCGTGTGCATCCGCAAGGGCAGCCCGATTTTGCTGGCGAAGCTGAATCAGGCCATCGCCAAGCTGAAGGCGAATGGCACGATTGATCAGCTGTTCCAGGCGTCCCGGCAATTCTGAATCGTTCGTTTGCGGCTGTGCCATGGGCCCCG
>JBIKTO010000285.1:0-4352 GCA_044348065.1 Cyanobium sp. | reverse complement strand
AGCAGCAAACCTTAAATCCGGGTCGATCTTTCTGCAGTAGCCCTTGAAGTTACCTTGCGGGCTTGTCCAACTGTGGATAAGATCGTGGCTGCGCACGATCTATCCATACTCGTTAGATGCACAAGGAGTCAACTAGAGACGTGCAACCAACTCCCCTGACTAGCATTCGCGCAGTCACCAACAAACTGCGCACGGCGCTGACGACATTCCTTTGTGCGGCGGAGGTTCTTCCAGAGCACATCAGCGCCGTCGTTTGGAGTGCGCTTGATGTTTTGGAGGACACGGAGCTTGCGTGCACCACTGCCCTTAACAAGTTCGAGTCAGACTGCATGGAAGGTGAGCAGTATCTGCTTATCTACGGCTCCTTGCAAGTCTTGTTTGTCCAACAAGATGCAGCACGGCACTTACGGAGATTATTTGGACTTAATGACGAACTTCCAGTGAAGCTCAAAGTCCTTAGGGAAGTGCGGAATTCAGGAGTAGGCCATCCAGTCAAAAAAGGTAATGGCAGGACGGCTAAGTCTAACTTCATTATTCGCTCGTCAATGAGCCATGGATGCTTCACGCTCATGACAGAAGGATACGGAGAGGAGCTGCACACCCAATATATTGATCTTGGCGAACAAATCAAAGCCCAAATCAAAGAACTAGAATCCTGGCTGAGCGAAATCTATTTAGAGCTTTGCGACAGGGAGCGCAGCCATCGAGAGAGATTTCGTGGATCAAGGCTGAGTTCAATCTTTCCAGGCTCGCTAGACTATTATGCGCGTAGGCTATCGACAGTAGCGGACAGGTCGCAAGTCCGAGGTACCGAGCTGGCAGAGACTAGCGTGATATTTGAGGCATTGGCAAAGCTGAAGAAGTCGGTTACTGAGCGAGGAATCGTGCCGTGGGAAGGCAGCGATTTTCAACATCATGCAAACCTTGTAGAGCATTGCCTTGCGCGTATAGAACAAGGCATAAGCCTCGAAAGAGATGAAAAGACAGACCTTGATATCAGCGCTTACGGGGAATGTCTTGTATTAACCATTGGCAAGCTACATAGAGCCTGCGAGAATATCGATAACATCTATGATGAGGAACCGTAGAGCGGCATCTAACATCCAGATGCAGAAGACGGGAGCAGGTGGTGCCGATCGAGGCATCGCGACCCTGCCCGCTTCTGATCTGGAGCGTTGGAAGGGCTAGATCAAACGGGGCATCCCAGTGAAACCCCTCGCGAGGACTATTGCTCCAGACTTTTCATCCCCTCGAGAGACCGCTAGCCAACCACCCGATTCCTCGGTAACTTTACGCAGGTTGCCATGAAGATCGTAGACCTTGCGTCGATCGACCGGCCACCACTGCTCAAAAATTGGCGATACGCCTTGCCAACTTTCAAGCCTCTCTACCAGGTCATCATTCTCGAAAGGCTAATCCTATGAGCAACTTAACCACTCTTCAAGAAATACTTGCCAAAGATTCGTTCTTCCGTCAACTCTTTGCTGGAGCAACCGACATCCAAGCGGCCATCAAGGTGGCCAAGCTTTATGGCATTCATCTTTCCCAAGACGATGTGTCCTCCATCCGAGCAGAGCTTCCTCACCGCAGAGAGCCCTTGATCACGATCCCACCTCAGCCCTCTCCACAGGCAACCTGGAGCGGCGGCAATGAGGATATTGGCGATAGAGGACAAGCGCTGGCCCTCACCCCTCCGCTAGGCCGCTGTGGCGAATCAGCGCCTCAGCCGATGGCGGCCGGCCGCGGAACTCTTCGAACACTTCCGCCGGATGGCGGCTGCCGCCCAGGCTGAGCACCGTGTCGCGGAAACGGCGGCCGGTGACGCGGATCAGCTCCTCATTTTCCAGGCCCACCTCCTCAAAGGCGCTGAAGGCATCGGCGCTCAGGACTTCGGCCCATTTGTAGGAGTAGTAGCCCGCTGAATAGCCGCCGGCGAAGATGTGGCCGAACGAGCAGAGCAGGGCGTCCTCCGCGATCGGCTCCAGCACTGCGGTGCTTTTCGCCAGCTCGCGGCGCAGCTCCTCCGGGCTCTGGCCGCAGCCGGGATGCCAGCGGCTGTGCAGCCGCAGGTCGGTGAGGGCGAAGTGCACCTGGCGCAGGGTGGCGGCGCCGGCCAGGAAGGTGCGGGCCGCCTGCAGCTTGGCGAATTCCGCCTCCGGCAGCGGCTCCTCCGTCTGCCAGTGGCGGGCCATGCCCAGCAAGGTGGCGCGGTCATAACACCAGTTCTCCATGAACTGGCTGGGCAGCTCCACCGCATCCCACTCCACATTGTTGATGCCCGCCGCCTGCGGTCGCTCCACCGTGGTGAGCATGTGGTGCAACCCATGGCCAAATTCGTGGAACAGGGTTTCCACCTCCTGGAAGGTCATCAGGCTGGGGGTGTCCCCCACCGGCGGGCTCTGGTTGCACACCAGATAGGCCACCGGCAGCACCGGCGTGCCATCCGGCCGCAGCGACCGCACCAGGCACTCATCCATCCAGGCACCGCCCCGCTTGCTGCCGGGTCGGCTGTAGGGGTCGAGATAAAAAGCCGCGATCGGCTCGCCGCTGGTGCGGTCATGCACCCGGAAGAAGCGCACATCGGCGTGCCAAACGGGCGCCTCGCCATCGGCCGCCGTGATCGTGATCGCGAACAGGCGATCGCACAAGCCGAACAGGCCATCCAGCACCCGGGGCAGCGGGAACCAGGGCCGCAGCGCCTCGCTGTCGAGCTCAAAGCGCTCGCGCCGCAGCACCTCCGCCCAGAAGCTCGTATCCCACGGCTGCAGATCCGCCGCCTCCGGCGCCCCGTGCCGCGCCGCGCACTGGCGCAGCTCCTCCAGCTCCTGCTGGGCCGCCGGGAAAGCGGCGGCGCGCAGATCCTCCAGCAGCCGCTCCACCTCCGCCTCGGAACCCGCCATCTTCGAGGCCAGGCTCACCTCCGCCCAGTTGGCATACCCCAGCCGCTCGGCCTGCTGCTGGCGCAGTTCCAGGATCCGCTCGATCACCGGCCCGTTGTTCCCCTCGCCGCCGGAGGCCCGGCTCACATGGGCCTTGTACACCTGCTCCCGCAGATCGCGGCGGCGGCTGTACTGCAGAAACGGCGCGTAGCGGGGCATGTCCAGACCCATCAGCCAGGGTCCGGACGCCGCCGTGGCCTCCCCATCGCCCGCGGCGACGGCGGCGGCGGCCAGCTGGGCCCGGATGCTCTCCGGCAGCCCCTCCACCTCCTCCGCCGCCGTGAGCCGCAGGGTCCAGGCATTGGTGGCATCCAGCACCCGGTTGCCGAAGGTGGTGGAGAGCTCCGCCAGCTCCTGGCTGGCGGCGTTGAAGGCCTCCTGCACCTCACCCGTCAGGGCCACGCCACGCAGTTCCATGTCCCGCAGCTCAGCCGCCAGGATGCGCCGCTGGGCGCCATCGAGGTCGTCCCGCTCCGCCAGGCGTTTCAGGGCGGCGTGGATCACCTGGCTCTGGCCCGCCCGGTTGCCGAAGGCCACCACCGCCCCCTGCTGGCGGGCGTGCGCGTCCCGCAGCTCCGGACTGTTGCACACCCCGTTGAGGTGGCCCACCACACCCCAGCTCCAGCGCAGCCGCTCCCCCAGCCGGTGCAGCGGGTCCATCACCCCATGCCACTCCAGGGCCGCGCCGCTGGCCACGGCCTCGCCCAGCCGGCGTTCGATCGCGGTGAGCTCGGCCTCCAGCTGGGCCAGCAGCTCGGGGATGTGGTGATCGACGTGCTCCGGAAGGATGGCCTCAAAGGGGGGCAGACCCTCGCCGATCAGCAGCGGCGGCGGGAGATGGGCGGTCACGGCCATCGGAGCGGGGGAGAGCTGCACCCATTCCAACGGATCGGCGCCGCCGCCGCGGGTCAGCCGGCGACCGGAGCGCTGGACAGGGCCGTCAGCGCCACCTGGCCCAGGTCGTTGGCCAGGGCATTCGTGCTGGCTTCGTACAGGTCGATCGCCACCCGCGGCCAGAAGCCGATCACCAGGGTGGGCACCAGCAGGGTGAGGCCGATCACCAGCTCCCGCGGCCGCATGTCGCCCACCACCGCCAGGGCCGGAATCCTCGGGCCGAAGAACACCCGCCGGCAGAGGGAGAGCAGGTAGATGGGGGTGAGCACCAGGCCGATCGCCGCCAGCACCACGGCGATCACCCGGAAAGCGATGGTGTAGTCGTCGCTGGCGGTGAGGCCCAGGAACACCGTGATCTCGCTCACGAAGCCGCTCATGCCCGGCAGCGCCAGGGAGGCCAGGCAGCTGGCGAGGAAGAAGGCGAACGTCACCGGCAGGGCCTTGGCAAGACCCCCCATGTTCGGGATCGAGAGGGTTTCGGTGCGCTCATAGAACACTCCGGTGATGAAGAACATCGCC
>JBIKTO010000284.1:0-4376 GCA_044348065.1 Cyanobium sp. | reverse complement strand
AGGGGCTTCTCGGCGCCGCGCCCGAGCTTGGCCTGCTCCAGGCTCCAGTACTCCATGTCGAAGCTGTCGTCCTCACCCACGGGCTGGAAGCGGCCGATCGATTCGGCCGCCAGCAGGGTGGTGGCCCAGCTCTCCGCCAGGTCGGCGCTGACGGCGGCGTCGGCGGCTGAGCGCCCCACCCCGATCAGCCCCAGCCCGGGGATGGCGATCACCCGGGGCAGGCTGTCGAGCCGGCGCTTGTGGCCCCCGACGCGGGCGTTCTGGCGCTCGAAGTAGGCGCGGTAGGCCCGGCCGTAGTCCGCCATCGCCTGCTCGATCGCCGCGGCGGAGGGGTTGGCGGGCAGCACCAGCGGCGCGGCCTTGGTGCGGATCACATGGTCGGGGGTGGCGACGCCCCGGCCTGCCCATTCGCCCAGGCGGGTGTCGTCGACCACGGCCCGCGCCAGCGGCGACGGCCGCAGCTCCAGGAGCCAGCGGCGGGGAGCGCCCTCCAGGCCGGCGGCCCGGGCCAGGGCGCCGCGCAGCTGGGGCAGCAGCTCCTCGGCGGCGACGGGGCGCTCCGGCAGCGCCGCCGGCTGGAGGGTGCGATGCCCCCGCGCCAGCCGCTGCTCCGCCAGGGCCACCAGGGCGATCATCCGCCCATAGCTCTCGCGGGCCGTGGCGCCGAAGGAGAAGAGGCCGTGGCGGAGCAGCACCATCCCCTCCGGCTGGCTGCCGCGGGCCACCGCCTGCTCGTAGGCGTCGGCGCAGGCGCGGGCGAGGGCGAAGCCCGGCATCACATAGGGCACCAGCACCACCCGCTCGCCGTATACCTCGCGGCAGAGGCTTTCCGCCTCGGGCTGATCCGCCAGGGCCAGCAGGGCCGTGGCGTGGGTGTGATCCACGAAGGTGTGCGGCAGGAAGGCGTGCAGCAGCGCCTCCACCGAGGGGTTCGGAGCCGCCGGATCGATCAGGTTGCGCCGCTGGGCCGCCACCATCTCCTCATCGCTGAGGCGCTCCAGGGTTCGCAGGGCCCGCAGCGGCTCCAGCCGCACCGCCGGATGGCCGGGCGGTTCGATCGTGGCCAGATCCCAGCCGCTGCCCTTCACGCACAGCACCGGGATCTCCTCCCCCAGCAGGTCGCGCACCGTGGTCTTCACCGAGGTGTTGCCGCCGCCGTGCAGCACCAGGGCGGGATCGGCCCCCAGCAGCCGGGCCGAGTAGGTGCGCAGCGCCAGCGGTTCGGCGACGCCCTGGGCGCCCCAGTGGGCCACGGCCTCGGCGGCGGCGGCGTCCGACCAGCGGTTGACGACGGGCATGGCGGGATCTCCCGGGGGCAGGGGGGAGGCTACGCAGCCAGGTGGGCCGGCCCGGAGGGCGGCGGTCTGGCCCGGAGGGCGTGGCTACCTTGCGGGCAACGTCGTCCGGCGGATCCGGCCATGGCCCTGCGCACGGTGCTGTTCCTGATCACCAACCTGGTGGTGGTGCTCACGATCTCGATCCTGCTGCAGCTGGCCACCGCGGCGGGGCTGCTGCCTCCGGATCTGCCCCTGCTCCCCCTGCTCCTGGGCTGTTTCGGCTGGGGTCTGGTCGGCGCCTGGATCTCGCTGCTGTTCTCCCGCCAGAGCGCCATCCGCGCCATGGGGGTGCGGGTGCTGGAGGAGGGGGAGGGGGGCTCGGCGGGGCGTTGGCTGCGGGACACCGTGGCCCAGCTGGCGACCCGCGCCGGGCTGCCGATGCCGGCGGTGGGGGTCTACGACTCGCCGGAGTGGAACGCCTTCGCCACCGGCGCCAACCCCCAGGGCGCGCTGGTGGCCGTCTCCACAGGGATTCTGGAGGGCATGCCGCCGGCGGATCTCGAGGCGGTGCTCGCCCATGAGCTCAGCCATGTGGGCAACGGCGACATGGTGACGATGACCCTGCTGCAGGGGGTGATCAATTCCTTCGTGATGTTCCTGGCCCGGGCGGTGGCCCTGCTGATTCCGCCGCCGCGGGATGAGCAGGGACGCCCCCTGGGGGCGCCGCCCCTGGGCGCGCTGATCTGGCCCCTGGAGGTGCTGCTGGGGATCGGCGGTTCGCTGATCACCGCCTGGTTCTCGCGCCATCGCGAGTTCCGCGCCGACGCGGGGGCCGCCCAGCTCACCTCCGCCGGGGCGATGATCGGGGCTCTGGCCCGCCTGGGGGAGGCCAGCAGCGTGCGCGATCCCCGCGGTGAGCGGGGCCTGGCCAGCTTCAAGATCGCGGCGCCGCCTGCCCTGCTGGGGCTGTTCGCCAGCCATCCGCCCCTGGAGCGGCGCATCGAGGCCCTGCAGCGCGGCGCCCTGCAGCCCGCCCGCGGCTGAGGGTCGGCCGATGCGCGCCATCGTCGCCACCTGTGGCCTGCCCAGCGACCATCCGGACTGCCTGCGGGAGGTGGATCTGCCGGAACCGGTTCCGGGCCCCCATGACCTGCTGCTGGCGGTGGAGGCGGTGGCGGTCAACCCGGTGGATGCGAAGGTGCGTCGCTCCCTGCCGGCCGAGCCCGGACCGCCCCGGGTGCTGGGCTGGGACGCCGCCGGCACCGTGCTGGCGCTGGGGGAGGCGGTGCGGGGATTTGCGCTGGGGGATCGGGTCTGGTGCGCCGGCGACATCGGCCGGCCGGGCTGCAATGCCGAGCGTCTGGTGGTGGACGCCCGGCTGTGCAGCCGCCGGCCGACCAGCCTGAGCCCGGTGGAGGCGGCCGCCCTGCCGCTCACGGCGCTCACCGCCTGGGAGTCGCTGTTCGAGCGGCTGCGCCTCGATCCGCAGGGGGAGGATGCGGGCCGCAGCCTGCTGATCCTGGGGGGCGCGGGCGGTGTGGGTTCGATCGCGATCCAGCTGGCCCGCCGGGCCGGCCTGCGGGTGATCGCCAGCGCCTCCCGGCCCGAAAGCCGCGCCTGGGTGCAGGCCATGGGTGCGGACGCGGTGGTGGATCACAGCGCCCCGCTGCCGCCCCAGCTGCAGCGGCTGGGGCTGCCGATGGTGGACGCGATCGCCAACTTCAGCGCCCTTGAGCCCTACTGGGAGGTGATGGCCGAGCTGATCCGTCCAGAGGGATCGATCGTGGCGATCGTGAGCTGCCGCGCTCCGCTCGATCTGAACCTGCTCAAGGAGAAGAGCGCCGGCTTCGCGTGGGAGTACATGTTCACCCGCCCCCGCGGCGGCGGCGATGATCAGGCTCGCCAGGGCCAGATCCTGGCGGCGGTGGCGGAGGCGATCGACGCCGGCGCGCTGCGCACCACCCTGCGGGAGACCCTGGGGCCGATCACGGCGGAGACCCTGCGCACGGCCCACCGGCGGCTGGAGGGCGGCCGCACGATCGGCAAGCTGGCGCTGGCTGGCTGGGGCTGAGATCGGTTCGCCAGGCGGCGGTCTCAGTCGCCCGCCGCCGGGATCACCCCCGCCTTCTCCAGATAGGTCAGCACCTGGCCCACGCAGGCCTCCAGGTCCTGGCTGCCGGTGTCGATGCGCAGCTCGGGTGTGGCTGGCGCCTCGTAGGGGCTGGAGATGCCGGTGAACTCCTTGATCTCGCCGGCGCGGGCCTTGGCGTACAGCCCCTTGGTGTCCCGCTGCTCGCACACCTCCAGATCGGCGGCGCAATGGATCTCGATGAAGTCAGCGGCGTCCACCAGGGCACGGGCCCGATCGCGGTCGGCGCGGAAGGGCGACACGAAGGCGGTGAGCACCACCACGCCGGCGTCGAGGAGCAGCTTGGCCACCTCGCCGATGCGGCGGATGTTCTCCTCCCGGTCGGCGTCGGAGAAGCCCAGGTCGCTGCAGAGGCCGTGGCGGATGTTGTCGCCGTCGAGCACGTAGCAGGCCAGGCCCTGCTCGAAGAGCGCCGAATTCACGGCGTTGGCCAGGGTGCTCTTGCCGGCGCCGGAGAGGCCGGTGAACCAGAGGATGGCACTGCGGTGCCCCCGCTGGTGGGCCCGGGCCGCCCGGGTGACGGTGGAGTGGTGCCAGACGATGTTGGTGGCGGCGGGAGTGCTGGCGGCGGACATCGGACGCTCAGGAGGTAAGGGCCGCGGGGGCCGCAGTGGTGCCATTCTCACCGTTGGCCCGGCCGGGGGCAGAGGAGGGCGGCAGCCGCACCTCCAGGTGCCGGCGGCGTCCCGCCCGTTCGATCGTGAGCCGCAGCGGCTTCGCCGCCGGCTGGTTCGCCACCCGCAGGATCACCTGGCCGGCCCGCTGCACCGCCTCCCCGTTCACCGCCACGATCCGGTCGCCCGGCCGCAGGCCCGCCGCCGCCGCCGCCGAGCCCGGCGCCACCCGGCGCACCCACACCACCCCGGCGGCGCTTTCCAGGTAGGCCCCCAGCCGGGCGCCCCGCGGCGCCGGGGCGCAGGCCGGCGGCAGCGCCGGCCTCAGCAGGGTCA
>JBIKTO010000283.1:0-4384 GCA_044348065.1 Cyanobium sp. | reverse complement strand
CCACCAGGGCAGGCCAAGGGCCCGCGACAGCTGGCGCACCCCCGCCTTGTCGATCCCGGCCTCCGCCAGGGGGGAGATCACACCGCGCTCCTGGGCGGCCCGCAGGCCCGGTCGATGATCGCCGAGGTCATCGAGGTTCACCCCATCCACCACCTGGGCTCCGCCGGCCGCTGCGGCGATCGGGGCCAGCAGGCTGTGCAGCTCCCGCTTGCAGGCATAGCAGCGGTTGTCGGGGTTGCTGGCGTAAGCGGGATCGGCCAGCTCGGCGGTGGCAATCTCTCGGTGGCGCAGGCCCAGCCAGGCGGCCTGGCCGCGCGCCTCCTCCCGCAGGTGGGGGGCCAGGGCGGGGGAGACCCCGGTGATCGCCAGGGCCCGCTCCCCGAGGCGCTCCACCGCCAGGGCCGCCACCAGGGCGCTGTCGACGCCGCCGGAATAGGCCACCACCACCCGGTCGAGGCCGTCCAGACGCGCCCTCACCGCCTGCAGGCCGCGCTCCAGGGGCGCCGGCAGGGCCTCCAGCAGGGTGAGAGCGGCATCGTGGATCATCGACCGATCCTGGCAAGTCGCGGCCCGGGATGGAGTGGCCGCCGGTCGGGCTCAGTAGCATCCCCACTCGCCCCACTGGCCGATGACCGCCCCCAGCAGCACCCCCCAGACGCCCCAGCGGGGAACCGGTCGCGGCATCGGCATCCGCACGGCCGCCGGTGGCGATGAGCGAGCCCTCGGTCAGCTGCACGTCTACGACGGCGACGGCAAGGGCAAGAGCCAGGCGGCCCTCGGGGTGGTGCTGCGCACGATCGGCCTGGGCATCTGCGAGCAGCGCCGCACGCGCGTGCTGCTGTTGCGTTTCCTCAAGGGCCCGGGGCGCTCCTACGATGAGGATTCGGCCATCGAAGCGCTGCAGCAGGGTTTCCCCCACCTGATCGACCAGGTGCGCACCGGCCGCGCCGAATTCTTCACCGCCGAGCAGGCCACCCGTTTCGACCGCCAGGAAGCCCAGCGCGGCTGGGACATCGCCCGGGGGGCGATCGCCAGCAACCTCTACTCGGTGCTGGTGCTCGACGAACTCAATCCCGTCCTCGACCTCGATCTGCTCGATCGCGCCGAGGTGGTGCGCACCCTGGCGGCCCGTCCGGCGGGGATGGAGATCATCTGCACCGGCCGGGGGGCACCGCGGGAGCTGATGCAGCTGGCCGACCTCCATTCCGAGATGCGCGCCCACCGCTGCCAGGCCCCCGCGGATGACCTGCCGGCAGGGGTGGCGGCTCTGGAGGGCATCGAGATCTACACCGGGGATGGCAAGGGCAAGAGCACCAGCGCCCTGGGCAAGGCCCTGCAGGCGATCGGCCGGGGCATCAGCCAGGACAAGAGCCACCGGGTGCTGATCCTGCAGTGGCTGAAGGGCGGCAGTGGCTACACCGAGGATGCGGCGATCGCGGCCCTGCGGGAGAGCTATCCCCACCTGGTCGACCACCTGCGCTCCGGCCGCGACGCCATCGTCTGGCGGGGTCAGCAGCAGCCGATCGACTACGTGGAGGCGGAGCGGGCCTGGGAGATCGCCAGGGCGGCGATCGCCAGCGGGCTCTACAAAACGGTGATCCTCGATGAGCTCAATCCCACCGTGGATCTGGAGCTTCTGCCGGTGGAGCCGATCATGCAGACGCTGCTGCGCAAGCCCTCGGAAACCGAGGTGATCATCACCGGCCGCTGCAAGAGCCGCCCCGCCTATTTCGACCTGGCCAGCGTGCATTCCGAGATGGTCTGCCACAAGCACTACGCCGAGCGGGGCGTGGATCTCAAGCGGGGAGTCGATTACTGAGCCCGCCCGCCGGGGTGAGGCCCTGATCAGGCACCCAGGGAATCCACCATGTCGATCGACAGGCGGCGGATTGAGGCGTTGGCGCGTCGCTCCAGGCCGCGGGCCAGGTCGCGGGTGATCCCCATCCGACGGGCGGCGGCACTGAGGCTCAGCGGCTCGCCCCTGCCGATGCCGTAGCGCAGGCGGAGCAGTTCGGCCTCCTGCTCCGGCAGCTCCGAGAGCCGGCGGTGCAGATCCTGACGCACCAGGGCGGTCTCCACCCGTTCCTGGGGGGTGCGGATCGGACAGACCAGGGTGTCCATGAGGGTGAGGTCGGTGCCGTGGCCCTGGTGGGCGTCGAGGCTGAGGGGCTGCTGGGCCCGGAACAGCACCTCTCGCACATCCAGGGGGCTGAGGCCGGAGGCGGCCGCCAGCTCCGCCAGGCCGGGATCGCGGCCAAGGCGCTGCCCCAGGCTCTGCTGGGCCTGCCGCAGCCGGTGGAGCTGGGCCACCATCGTGGAGGGCAGGCGGATGGTGCGGCCCCGGGTCATCAGGGCATGGCCGATCCCCTCGCGGATCCACCAGGTGGCGTAGGTGGAGAAGCGATAGCCGCGGCTGGGATCGAAGCGCTCCACCGCCCGGATCAGGCCGATCGTGCCCTCCTGGATCAGATCCTCCTGATCGACAGGCGCCTGCCGATGGCTGCGGGCCATGCTCACCACCAGTCTCAGGTTGGCCAGCACCATGCGGTCGCGGGCCTTCTCGGCCCGGCGCAGCGTGCGCCGCAGGCGACGGGCATCCATGCCCGCCTCCAGGGCCCAGCACTCCAGACTTGGGGCGACGCCGCCGGAGCGCAGTTTCATCTCCTCCGCCACCTCCCGCAGCTGGCGGCCCGCCTGCACCAGGCGCCCCAGGCTGATCTCCTCCTCCGCCCGCAAGAGGGGCACGCGGCCAATGGCGCGCATGTGCTGGGACAGTGCGTCGCAGCCGCCGCTCGGGCGCTTCTGTGGCGCAGGCATTGGGGGAGAAATTTAGGTCGGCAAATGGTATCGACCGACTTCAGGAGATGACGACTTCGTCGCCTGCTTCAGGACCAGCAGAATCGATGGGGGAAATTAGAAGACTTTATCGATTCCCCAGGTCGGCTTGTTGCAGCCTATGCGGATTCCCCCTTCTCCAGCTCCAGCGGCAGGTCGGTGTTGTTGCGGGCCTGGCCGGCGATGCGCACCAGCCAGTAGGCAGCCGCGATGCCCACCACGATCAAACCGAAGCTCGCGAGCAGCGGCGCTTTGTTTTCCGTGCCAGGGGAGAGCACGATCACCTTTCGGGCCACAGCGGTGAGGGCGGTGAGCAGCACGAGTTCGATCTGCACCACCTGGTCGCGCAGGTAGGCCGTGACATTCTGGAGAACTTCCAAAGCGATGAAGATCAGCAACAGCCGATCCAGCAGCTTGATCATGCTGCCGTCGAACCAGTCGGTCTGCCACTGAATCACCTTGAAGCCCGACTGCATGACGAGTTCAAAGGTGGCGAAGCCGATCACCACAGCCAGCAACAAGGCCAGAATTTTGGCCAGTTGCCGCTCATAGGCATGGATGGCGCTCAGAAAGCGCTTGTCGCTGAAGAGGTCCATGGCAAGAGAGAAAGAATGAGGCTGGAATCCGCCGCTGATGCCGGGAGAAGTGTCCCTGGAGAGCAGGATTGTGGGGCTGTCCCGCCACCAGCGGCAGCACGGAGGACGCGAGCGAGGACAGTTCTGACCTGCTGCGTTGGCCTGGAGAGCCTAAGGAACTCTTCGTCTGTTGGGGGCTGTGCGGATGACAGTAAGGAGTTCAGAAAAAAAGCCCCCGGCCCGTAGGCCGGGGGGGGTGCTTTGGGGAAGCTCCCCGCTGGGGCAGGGATTAGAACTTGTGATCGCGCAGCGCTTCCACCGGATAGATGTAGGTGATAATCGAGTAATCCGCGTAATACTTTTCGGCAATTTCACTGGTGATCTTGTCAGCCAGTTCGCGGGTGCCCGTGAGCACTTCAATTTTCACGTTGGAGAGGGTGTGTGACACGCTCGGCTCACCAGTGGAGCGCACGTTGCGGCTTCCCTCGCCACCGGCCGCATTGACCGTGTAACCGGTTGCACCGGCCGCCTTGATGAGCTTGGCGAGTTTCTTGGAGAGGATTTCCTCGGCAACGATCACCAGTTTCCAGACCTGTTGACTCATGACGATTGACTCCGTGAGGTGTGATGTGAAAAAAAGATTAACGACCAAGCATCACTTCGGCAATGCCGATGAACAGTGGGATGCAGATGGCGATGGCCACCGGGGTACCGATCGCCGTGGAGGCTCCGATGTAGGCCGAGGGATTTGCCGAAGGGATGCCGGCTCGGAGCGTGGGCGGCCCGGAGATATCCGAGCTGGAGGCGGCGATCACCGCCAGCACCACGGCGCCACCGATGCTGAAGCCTGTGATCTTGTGGATGAGCAGACCCAAGCCGAAGGCCAGGAAACCATGCAGGATCGGGGCGATGAAGGCATAGATGGCAAACCACTGGGCCACCTTGCGCAGCTCATTCATCCGCTGGGCGGCTTC
>JBIKTO010000282.1:0-4447 GCA_044348065.1 Cyanobium sp. | reverse complement strand
CTTGCCCGGCAGGCCCTCCGGGTCGTCACCGCTGTCGCCACCGAAGGCCACGCCGGGGCGCTGCAGGTCGGTGCGGCGGTCGAAGAAGCCCATCACCACATCCGCCAGGGCCAGGTAACCCCGGTCGTAGTACTCGCCGATCAGATCCATGGGGTTGCCTCCTGCGTCATCAGCCGGCCTGCGGGCGCCAGGGAAGGGCCAGCAGGGCCTCGTGGCGGCGCCAGCGCTCCGGCGGCTCCAGCCGATCCGCCAGCCCCAGCCGCGCCAGGGCCTCCGCCACCGCCGCCGGATCGGGGCCGCCGGCCAGGGCGTCGAGGGGCAGGGCCAGGGCGTCGGCCTCGGCGGGATCGGCCAGCAGCCGCAGGTTGAGATCCTCCAGCTCCCGCTCGAAGAACAGCCGCCGCAGGCGGCCGCTGAGGGCGGGCCCGAGGCTGGCGGCGAAGCGCTCCAGGGAGGCCGGATCGGTGGCGCAGCCGCAGTTGAGGGCCAGCCAGATCAGCAGCTTCGCCCAGCTCTCCACACTCCACAGCGGCGGGAAGCTGGCGCGGTGCTGGCGCACCAGCTCGCAGATCGCGAAGTCGAACAGGCTGGCCTGCAGGGAGGGATCCGAGGTGGGCGGGGCGTCAGGCAAGGGCGGAGGTCAGAGTCGTTGCTATCCCCACACTGCCGCAGCAAGTGGGCCGAACACAGAGTGGCCTGGACAAAGTCGGCCATCACCTGCAGTTGCCGAGCCTGATATCGAACGAATCATGATCACTTTTGCGCCGCCTAGAGCCCGATTCATGCCGGGCATGACAACGGTTCCGTTGCGGTAGTCTAAAGTCGCCGTTGCACTCGAACCGCCGCTCAGTCCTGAGCGAGTTTGAGGTGGTCCCAATGGACCATCCAATCAAGGCAGCTGAGGCCCGCAAACGCCCCCAAGATCGCCAACCCATGCCGAAAGTCTGCCTCGTCACATCCGAGATCGTCGGACCATTCAAAAATGGCGGGATAGGCACGCACAATTACTACTTAATGCAATACCTGGCAGAGATCGACGACATCGCCTGTACCGTCATTTACAATGGCGCCATCGAAAGTAAAGACTACAATCATTGGGCGACTAGATTCAAAGCCGAGTATAATGCAGAATTTGTATGGATTTCCCCTGACCACTCAGACCCCAAGCCCAGAGCCCTCTCCTCCTGCTACTGGGAGCGGATCTCCCAGGCAAACCTCGACTACCTGCGCGACCAAAACTTCGACATTATCTTGTTTCAAGAGATGCTCGGTGGGGGCTTCCGAACGATCCAGGCCAAGAAAAGCCTCGGACTGTTCCCCAATACCCTACTGGCCGTCATGGTGCATTCATCCTGGCAATGGGTGAACGAGTCGATGCGGTTATTTCCGGTCTATGGCCTGCCGGAAATGCTGACGAAATACATGGAGCGCTACAGTGTTGAGCATTGCGACACGCTGGTCAGCCCGAGTCAATACATGCTGGATTGGTCCGCAACAGATGTTGAAAGTCTGCCCAAACAGCAACACGTTCTCCCCTATCTTTTCGATCCGGCACTCAGCAAAGCCGGACCACGAGAGGCGGTGCGTGAGCTGATCTTTTTCGGCAGGCTTGAACAACGCAAAGGGCTGATCCTTTTTTTAGATTCACTCTTGGCCCTTCTCGACGATCAGGGGGAACAGAAGGCGAGCGACCATATTCCGGTGTATTTTTTGGGCCGACCCGGCCAGACCGAGGATGGCGACGGCGCGAAAACAATCGAACGATTCAGGCCCTTATTAGAGCGCAGGTTCCAACTCAATATCATCTCCAATTTAGGTCATCACGAAGCCCTAGAGTTTTTGCGGAGCCATCCCGCCGCCATGGTGGCTTGCCCCTCGCTGCAGGACAACTCACCCTTTGCAGTGATCGAAAACATCCTGCTCGGAACCAATTTGATCTCCTGCCGCACCGGCGGAATTCCGGAGCTGTTTGCGGATGACAGCCGGTTGGCAGAGCCAACCGTGACGGACCTCTCCCGCCTGATCCGGACTGGACTTGAAGGAACTCTGCCGGATCTGCGGGCCGCCTACAGCATCGAGAAGGCACGGCTGGCCTGGAGGGAGTTCTTTGCCACCCATCTGGAAGAAGCTCGTTTCGACCCCGGCAAGTCAGACAGCGCATCAGCTATCCCAGCCTTTCCTGCCGAACCCAAGCTCGCTCTGATCACCGCTGCGACAGATGCGGTGACGACGAACGAAAGTGCATCCAGATTCCGCCAACTTTCGATCCTGGGCGGCGAGCAACTCGTCAGCAATCCGCAGACCCTCTTCGCCGAAGCGGAAGGGGCCAGTCATGTACTGGTTCTCGGCGCCGGCTTTGACCTGGAATCGGGCGCCGAAAACGCGGTGGTCGCGGCGATCCACGCCTGTCCTGATTGTGTGTGGACTGGCTTTGCGGAATACAGATCACCGGAACCGGTACTCGACACGCCCCTGGGCCCGTGCCTGGAATCGGTCTTGGCGGAGAACAACCTGGGAAACGGCCTTGCCATTCTGCCCACATCGATCTTTGTGAACCTTGACAGCAGGGGGTTGATGTTGCTGCAGCAGGCGCTCAGCAATCCCTGCTTCTTCTGGTCATGGCTAGCGCATCTGGCTCTCTCGGGCCACTCCATGGACGTGATACCCCAGACGCTCTGCTACACAACGGATACGCGCTGGCAGCCGCTGCCAAGTGCATCGCTGTACAGCCAACGGGCGGAGATCGTGGCTTCCATGGCATGCCAGCTACCCCGCTGGACACGCCGGCTCTTGCCCTACATCCTCGAAATCACACCCACCCTTCAGAGCCGGACCGAAGGAGCAGCCTCCTCACCCATCGAGGACCGCCGATCCCTGACATCGCTGCTGCGCTATTATTGGCGGCGAATGAGAGGCTAGAATTAAATTGATGCCTGCCAAGCCGATGAGTCTGGGAACCTTTCTTCACAAATCACCCCTCTGCCCAAGACTCACTCCGGCGCAGATCTTCCCCCCGATTGAAAAAGAATTTGGCGCCTACCGCCACCTATTCCGTGGCAGGGTGCTCAACGCCGGCGCCGGAGATCGGGACATTTCTCCAATGATCGAAGGTGAATTGTTTAATCAGGACATTGCCCATGGCCTTCATAATGACAACATCCATATTTACTCCCCGCTACATGACATTCCGAAGCCGGACGGTTTTTTTGATGTCATCATCTGCAATGCCGTTCTCGAACATGTCGCCAACCCGGAAGAGATCATGGAAGAATTCGCGCGGGTACTCCGTGATGGTGGCACCCTCTACTTAGGACTGCCATTCCTTCAACCAGAACACAAGGATCCAACTGATTTCCAACGCTATACGGCCGATGGCATGATTGCCTTGGCGAATCGGCACAAGTTTAGCGTCGAGAAGATTGAGTCTGTCCACAATATCTACGTCACCCTGGCCTGGATCGTTGTCTACTGGCTCTCGGCACGCAACAGCATTCGCAATTTCTTCTTGAAATTATTGCTTTACCCGGCCTTGGCTATTCTTTGCCGCCGATCAAATGAGCATATTTTCGCCGCAGCCTCCTGTTATCGACTCGTGGGCACGCGCAATCCCAGGCCTTAGGATGTGGCATGAAAATGGTTAGGAACTAACATTGACGCAAACCGTCGGAACTCTGGTTGGCCCTGCAAGGGTTTTCTGGCGCCAGCGTCGTCTGACCAACACGCTGGTCAGCCATGAGATCACCAGTCAATATAGCAACGGCATTTATAGTCTGATCTGGGCAGTAGTGACACCCCTGGCCACTCTAAGCGTCTACACTTTTGTCTTTGGATACATTCTCAAATCGTCTTTTCACGGCATGCAGTCCGGCAGTAGCCCGGCCGTTTACGCCCTTGGCTTGTTCACCGGCTTGATCCTGTGGGACTTTTTCTCATCAGTCATTAATCTGTCGCCAAGCGTCATTGCGAGCAAACCAAACTACGTGAAGAAGGTTGTCTTTCCATTGGAGATTCTGCCCGTTGTCTTGGCTTGCGTGGCACTCTTTCACTTCCTGATTAATAGCGCCATTCTCCTTTTGGGAGTTTTGATTTTTGGAGCGCAGCCAGCTTGGCGGCTCCTGGTTTTACCTGTTCTCCTTACGCCCATCCTATTCTACACACTTGGTTTAAGTTGGCTGCTGGCAAGTATTGGCGTCTTTTATCGAGACCTGGGCAACGCGATTACACCCCTGCTGCAATTACTATGGTTTGCCAGTGCCATCTTCTTCCCGATTGCCTCGGTTCCCGCCCAATGGCGCTGGCTATTCTACCTCAATCCAGTGGCGGCCATGGTCGACGAAACGCGTCAGTATGCCATCCTCGGCAAAAGCCTCAACGGCCCGCTCATTGGCACACATCTACTCGTCGGATGGCTGCTCGCTTGTGCTGGACTCTATTTTTTCCGGAGAAG
>JBIKTO010000281.1:0-4454 GCA_044348065.1 Cyanobium sp. | reverse complement strand
CGCCGGCTTCGTGGTGCCTCGCACCGGTGTGGAGCGGCGCCAGGCCGAGGCCCGGGTCGCCTGGTTGCGCGCCCGTCCCTGGCCGGAGGACTGACGGCGCGGCGGAGGGGCGACGGTGGCTGGACCTAGGGTGCGCCCCTGTCCGTCGGCGGGGTGCCGCCGGCTGCCGATGCCCCGGCGTCGTCGCCTCGCCCTGGTGTTCCTCACCCTGCTGGGGGCCTGCTTAGCCCTGGCCCTGCCCCTGCTGCTGCCGTGGCCGGCGCCCGCCCAGGTCGCGGCCCCAAACGCTCCTGCTGCGCCAGCGCCCCCGCCGGTTCGCCCCGAGATCCGCGGCGTCTGGCTGACGCTCAACGACATGGCCGTGCTGCGGGATCGCCAGCGGATGCAGGCGGCGGTGGCCGAGCTGGCACGCCTGAACTTCAACACCCTGTATCCGGTGGTGTGGAACGGCGGCTATGCCTGGTATCCGAGTGAGGTGACCCAGCGGCGCGGGCTGCAGAGCTTTACGCCGCGGGGGCTGCAGGGGCAGGACACCCTGGCGGAGCTGGTGGCCGAGGCGCACGCCCGCGGCCTGCTGGTGGTGCCCTGGTTCGAGTTCGGCTTCATGGCGCCGCCGGACATGGAGCTGGCCAGTCGCCATCCCGACTGGCTCAGCCGCGCCCGCGACGGCAGCCTCACCTCGATCAGCGCCGCCGGCGAGGTGGCCTGGCTCAATCCCTTCCGGCCGGAGGTGCAGCAGCTGATCACCGAACTGGTGGAGGAGATCGTGGAGCGCAGCGGCGCGGATGGCATCCAGTTCGATGACCACATGAGCCTGCCCAGCCAGTTCGGCTACGACCCCTTCACCACGGCCCTGTATCAACGGGAGACCCGCCGGCCGGTGCCCGCCGACCCGCAGGATCCGGCCTGGCTGAAGTGGCGCGCCGACCGGATCACGGCCTTCATGCTCCGCCTGCAGGCGGCGGTGAAGGCCAGGCATCCCGGCGCCCTGGTCTCCCTCTCGCCCAACTATCACGACTTCGCCTACAAACGGCAGCTTCAGAACTGGCGGGAGTGGCTGCGGCGGGGGATCGTGGATGAATTGCTGGTGCAGCTGTACCGCCCGGACCTGGAGAGCTTCCTCGCCGAGCTGGAGCGGCCGGAGCTGGCGGAAAGCCTGGCCCGCATTCCGGTGGCGGTGGGGATCATGGCGGGCCAGCGCAACCGGCCCGTGCCGATCGCCCTGGTGAGCGCCCAGGCGGAGGCGGCGCGGGCGAAGGGGCTGGGGATGGCGTTTTTCTACTTCGAAACCCTCTGGCAGCGCAGTGAGGAGCCGGCGGCGGCGCGGCAAGAGGCCTTGGCCCGGCTGTTTCCCCACCCAGCGCCGCGCGTGCTGTGATCGGCGCATGTGAGCGTTGACGCGATCCGGCCTTAGGGTTGGGCTGTGCGGTCCACAGAGGATTCACGCCTGTGGATCCGTCTCCCAGCCGCATCCGCTGGGTCGACCGACCCTTTGCCTGGAGCTCGGCTGTGAACGATCCCGATCTGCTGATCAGCAATCTCGGCCTGGGTGTCAATCGCGTCAGCTTGCGATCGGACGATCGCGATTTTCCGGGTCTCAATCGTGCTGTGCAGGGGCGGATCAGCCGTGGCCCGGTGGGTGGGGAGACGCGCTACAGCATCTGCCGCACGGCCAGTGAGTTGGCGCAGGCGATGCAGCAACAACGTGGGGTTTCGCTGGCTGGGCTTGGCTTCCTGCCGCTGCTGAATGCGAAGCGGCGGTTCTTCAGCCAGCTGAAAACAACCGTCTACAGCTTGTCTGTGGTTGTGCAGTCGCGCTGTGTCAGCCTGTCGGCCCAATTGCTGGAGCCCACGCTGCTGGCTGAGGCGGATCTCTCCTCGCTGGATGCTTTTGTTAGCGCCTATGGCGATTCCTTTGTGAACAGCATCAGCTACGGCGGTGAATTCATCGGTGTCTACACCTTTCGCTCGGAAACCCAGGAGCAGATGCAGAGCCTGGAGCTTCAGCTGGAGGCAGGCGGGTTGTTGGTGGGGCTCGGCACGCCGCTGAATGCAGGTGTTGGTTTGCAGGATGCCCTGATCAAAGCGGAGAGCAGCAGTGAGATCAGCGTGGAGATGAATTATGAGGTCTGGGGAGCGAGCAAGCCAAGCCTTCGTCCTGAGGACCTGGTGAACTATGCCGTGTCGTTTACAAACGGCGCCATCGAGCAGCCAGCCCTGTTGGATCTCACCACCCTGGGTTATGAACGCATTCCCCAATGGAGCGAGCTCTTTCAGCCTGTTGCCAGCAATCGTGAGCTCTTCACCCGCGAGGGTGGTTTGCTGTGGCAAAGGATTCGCATGGAGGAGTTGATGAATCAGATCAATGACACGCGCGAAACACTGCAGCTTTATGGAGTGGCCCTGGCCGATGAGGCGGAGTTGGATGCGGCCCAGCGGCAAGTGGAAGCCGATCTGCAGCTTTCAGCAGGGCTGGTGGATGCGTACACCGCCTCTGCCAGCACTCCGATCTCGGTGCCTGTGTTTGCTTCGCTGGCGATCGGTTCGCCGCGGATTGATGCCACCGTGGCGGAAGAGCCAGCCAGCGCCGTGGGGCGCTGGGAGAGCACCATCGGCAGTCCTTTCCTGTTTCCCTTCAGTCCGAACACCGCCATCCAGCAGCGCGTGCGGCTCACACGCCTGGCGCTCGAGACCGGCCGTCAGCTCGACAAGCTCACGCTCCACTACGGCACACGGGCTGGCAACGCGGTGCGTGTGGAGAAACACGGTGGTGATCGCGGCAGGCCGAGTGGCGATGTGGAGTTTGGCCCTGGTGAGGGGGTGATCGGTCTGGAGAGTGAATTCGGCAGCCATCTCGATCGTCTGCTGGTGAGCACCGACCGTGGTCGCCTGGGCGGCGGTGGCGATGCGGGAGACCGCCAGGTGAACTGGCAGAAAGCGGCGAATGAGGTTGTGCTGGGTTTGACCGGCCGGTCAGACGATGGCGACCATGGCGCTGTCTACATGCTGCGGGCTGTCGTGGCCCGTTTCGAGGGCCTTCGTTGGCAGCCCAGCGGCTCGCGTGAACTCCTCGACGCCCCCTCCCCAGCGGCGGAGGCAGGCAGCCCGGGCTAGGCGCCAGCGAAGGGCAGGGCGGCGCGGTGAGGCCCAGGATGGGGGCACCGCCGCAGCGCCCGCCCATGGCCTCCCCCGACAGCGACCGCCTGGCGGTGTTGATCGACGCTGACAACGCCCAGCCCGGGGTGATCGGCGAACTGCTGGCGGAGGTGGCCAGCTACGGCACGGCCACGGTGAAACGGGCGTACGGCGACTGGACCACGCCCCAGCTGGGCCGCTGGAAGGACGTGCTGCACGTGCATGCGATTCAGCCGGTGCAGCAGTTCAGCTACACCAGCGGCAAGAATGCCACCGATTCGGCCCTGATCATCGACGCCATGGACCTGCTGCACGGCGGCCGGCAGGATGGCTTCTGCCTGGTGTCGTCAGACAGCGACTTCACGCGGCTGGCCACCCGCCTGCGGGAGGCGGGCCTGGCCGTGTATGGCTTCGGCGAGCGCAAGACGCCCAAGCCGTTCGTGGCCGCCTGCGACAAATTCATCTACACGGAGATCCTCAAGCGCGCCGAAACAGCCGGCGCGGCAGCGGCGGCTCCGGGCGCCGCCCTCAAGCAGCTGGGGCCGGCCCTGCGTTCGGCGATCGCGGCGGTGGACCAGGAGGATGGCTGGGCGCCTCTGGGGCAGGTGGGCACCTGGCTGCTCAAGCACGACCCCTCCTTCGACCCCCGTAATTTCGGTTTCAAGAAGCTCAGCGACCTGGTGCGCGCCCAGAGCGACCTGAACCTCAAAACGGTGCCCGGCAGCCAGGGGGCGCACCTGTATGTGCGCCTGCGGGAGGGGTGAGCGCCGACCCGTGGCTGAGGAGCTCAGCTCCCCACCTGCGCCAGCGTCATCAGCCGGTTGTCGGCGTCATCCCAGAGGATGTAGGCGAAGCAGCCCGGGATGTCGCCCAGCCGCAGGCGGCGGCTGGCGCCCAGCAGCTGGGCATTGCGCTGGTGGCAGGCGCGCAGCCGGTAGTTGGGGATGCGTTCGCAGAGGTGGTGAATGCTGTGGAAGCCGATGTCGGCGGAGAACCAATGCAGGATCGCGGGCAGCTCCAGATTGCTGCTGCCCTCGATGGCGCCGCGCAGGTAGCTCCAGTCGTCGCTGCCGTGCGCATAGCTGCCCTCGAAATTGTGCTGCACGAAGAACACGCAGATGAAGATCGCCGCCGAGAAGCTCATCACCAGCGCGTAGCAGCTCCAGAACAGCCCGGCCCCCAGCCACTGGGCCATCAGCAGCCAGCTGGCGATCACCAGCGCGTTGTTGGCCACCAGATCGGCCAATTCACCGGCGGTGTACCAATGGCTGGAGCGATGGCCGCGCATCAGGGCCGGCAGCTCAGCCAGGGCCCGCCAG
>JBIKTO010000280.1:0-4456 GCA_044348065.1 Cyanobium sp. | reverse complement strand
GCTCCTGGGGCGAGGCGCACTGGTGCAGGCGCCCTTCCCCCAGAACCGCCACCCGATCGCAGATCGCCAGGGCTTCCTCGGGGTCGTGGGTGACCATCAGGCCGCCGGCTCCGCATTCCGCCAGCGCCCCCGGCAGCTCGGCCCGCAACCGCAGGCGCACCTCCACATCCAGGTTGGAGAAGGGCTCATCCAGCAACACCAGGGCGCTGCCCGGCGCCAGGGCCCTGGCCAGGGCCAGCCGCTGTCGCTGCCCACCGGAGAGTTCGTGCGGGAACCGCTGGCGCAGCTCCGCCAGACCGAGCCGATCCAGCAGCCGCTCCACCCGGCTCCGGTCCTGGCCCTGGCGTAACCCGAAACAGGCGTTGCCCCAGGCGTCGAGGTGGGGGAACAGGGCGTAGTCCTGAAACACCATCCCCACCCCGCGGCGCTCCGGCGGCAACCAGCGCTGGGGACCGGCCACCTCCCGTCCATCGATCCAGATCCGTCCCCGCCACGGCCGCTCGAAGCCGGCGATCAGCCGCAGCAGGGTGGTCTTGCCGCAGCCGGATGGACCGAGCAGCCCCACCAGCTCCCCCTGCCGCAGCGACAGCTCGATCCCCCTCAGGGTGGCCTCCCGCTCCGACCTGCCGGGGTAGCAGTGCCAGAGATCCTGGAGCCGCAGGTGCTCGTCGATGGGGAAGGACATAGGCTCGCCCCTCATCTTTCCATCGTGAGGGGCACGCCCGTGGCCGCCGACCCCGCCCAGACCCCCATCCACACCACCGCCGCGCCGCCTCCGGTCGGCCCCTACAACCAGGCGGTGGTGGCCGGCGGGCTGCTGTTCTGCTCGGGCCAGATCGCCCTCGATCCGCGCAGCGGCCAGATGGTGGGTGATGGCGATGTGGAACAGGAGACGCGCCAGGTGCTGGCCAATCTGCGGGCCGTGCTGGCGGCCGCCGGCTGCGGCCCTGAGCATGTGGTGCGCACCACGGTGTTCCTGGCCGATCTGGCCGATTTCGCCGCCGTCAACGCCCTCTACGCCGAGACCTTCGGCGCCGGCGTCTCCCCCGCCCGGGCCTGTGTGGAGGTGGCGGCCCTGCCCAAGGGAGCGCGGGTGGAGATCGACGCCATCGCCCTGCTGCCCTGACCCCGCACCGGCCCTCCCCGGCCTCCTCAGCGGGGTTGCACCAGCCGGAAGGTGAGATTGAGTCGCTCCGTGCTCACCCGGCGCCGGCGGGGCAGGGCATGCTGCCAGTGGCGCTGGGTGGGCGGATCCATCACCAGCAGATCGCCATCGGCCAGCTCCAGCGCCAGCGCCGGACGGCCCGCGGCGGCGGAGCCGGGTCGGGGCCGGAAGCGCAGGGTGCGGCTGGCCCCGAGGCTGATCGAGGCGATCGGGGCCTCCGCATCCAGTTCCGGTTCATCGTCGGCGTGCCAGCCCATGGCGTCGTCGCCGCCGCGGTAGCGGTTGGCCAGCACCGAATTGAAGCGGCAGCCCAGCTGCTCCTCCAGCAGGCGGCGCAGCCGCAGCAGCGGCGCGCTCCAGGGGCCGGGTTGGTGCTCCTGGCCGCTGTAGCGGTAGGAGCAGCCAGGGTCGGCCAGCCAGCAGCAGAGGCGGGGCACGGCGTGCTCGCGGCCGTGCAGCCGCAGCCGCGGCTGGGCCCAGGGCAGCTCCTCCCGGAGGTGCCGCTCCAGGGCCGCCGCCTCCAGGGACGCCCCGGGCCCCTCCCGCAGCAGCCAGGCGGGCCAGTGCCGCAGGGCCAGGCCGGTGTCCCGCAGGGAATGGCAGGGCGTGGGAGCGGGGCTGGCGGGCTCCACGGCGGCGGCTGGGGGCGGAATCCGGATATGTTGATGGCCCAACCGGATCATCGTCCCCGGACCGTGTTGATGGCCTGAGGTCTGGCCCTGCCATGGAAACCCCTTTTGGCCAGTGGTCCCCGGAGGTGGTCGTGATGACCCCGGCCCGCTTCGAGGACGCCATGGCGGCGGTGCAGGCGGTGCAGCGGCTGCGCACGGTGGTGCTGCAGCTGGGGGAGATGGAGCCGGCGGAGGCGCAGCGCACGATCGATTTTGTTTCCGGGGGCGTGTACGCCATGGATGGCCAGTCGGAGCGGCTGGCGGAGACGGTGTTCCTGTTCGCCCCGGCTCTGGTCACGATCCATCGCGATGGCTCCGAAGCGAATGGGGGGTGAACCCAGCCTGCGGGGCATCGACGGCTGCCGTGCCGGTTGGCTGATGCTCAGCCGCCCCGACGACGGCAGCCCCGGCCCCTGGCGGCGGGTGTGGGCCGAGCTGGTGCCCGACGCCGAGGGGCTGGCGGCCGGGGCCGGCGAGGCCACCAGCGCCATCGACATCCCGATCGGCCTGGGGGAGGGGCCCGCCCGTCGCTGTGACCAGGAGGCGCGCCGGCGTCTGGGGCCGCGGCGCAGCAGCGTGTTTCCCGCCCCGCCGCGGCCGGTGCTGGCGGCGGCCGACCACGCGGAGGCCTGCCGCATCACCCGCGGCCTGGATGGTCGAGGTCTCAGCCTGCAGACCTGGCACATCCTGCCGAAGGTGCGCCAGGTGGATGCCCTGCTGCGCCAGCGGCCCGAGCTCGCCCAGCGGTTGCGGGAGGTGCACCCGGAGCTGGCCTTCCTCGACTGGAACGGTGGTGTGCCCCTGGCCCACGGCAAGCGCTGCCGTGAGGGGCGCGACGAGCGCCTGGCCCTGTGCGAGCGGGAGTTTCCCGGGGTGTGGGGCGCGGTGCGGCAACGCTTCCGGCGCACACAGGTGGCCGATGACGACATCCTTGACGCCCTGGCCCTGCTGCGCAGCGCCGCCCGCCTCGCCCGGGGCGAGGCGGTGGTTCTGCCGGAAGGGCCCCCGCAGCGGGATCGCTGCGGGCTGCCGATGACGATCGCCTACTGATCTCCCCAGCCGACCCCCCTTGTGGCGGGACCGCAGCGCCGCCAGCATCGGCACCCCACCCTGGCCCGATCCGCCGTGCGCCTGGCCCCCTGGTTCTGCGCTCTGGCGCTGCTGGCCCCGGCCGCCGCCTCCCCCGTTCCCAGCGGTCAGATGACCCTGGTGCGCACCCCCCGCAGCCTGCCTCTCACGGGGGATCCGATCTGGGAGCTGCAGCTGGCCCTGCCGGGGGAGCCGCTGCGCAGCTACGAGGCCCTGGTGGGACGGGCGGGTCGCCAGGGGGCGGATCGGGAGCGGCTGGGCAGCCGGGCGCCCCTGCCGCGGGGGCGCTATCAGGTGACCGGGATCGAACCGGTGGCGGCGGGGGACGATCCGGAGCTGGGACGCTTCGTGTGGATCGGTCTGGAGGCCCAGTTCCCGAGCGCCCGCCGGGGGCTGGGAATCCATCACGACCCGAGCGCCGGGCGGGGGCGGGGCAGTGGCACCGACGGTTGCATCGGCCTGATCCACGGCAATGACCTGCTGGTGCTGGGGGATCTGCTGCGGCGCAGCGGCACGCGCGAGCTGGAGGTGCGGGACTGAACGGCTGGTGCCCTTCATCCGCCGGCCGCGCCGTCTCCAGCGATCGCCTTGCCCAGGTGGGGATCTGGCGCCGTCTCGGCCGGTCGTTCCGGAGCGATCAGATCGGCCGCCCGCCGCGCTTCCCCCAGCACCTGCAGGAGCAGCCGCGGCGATTCCCGCAGCAGCTCCACCCAATGGCTCAGGTAGGCGGCATGGTTCAGGCCATCGCTGCCGATCTCCAGCCGGTCTCCGAGCAGCACCGCCCCCAGTTCGGCCACCAGCTCCTCGCGGGCGTAGGCCTTGAGGGCCGCGTCCCCCGCAGCGGGCGAGCCGCTGAGATCGCGCCCCAGGCGGCTGGGATGGCCGGTGGAGTGGATCGCTTCATGGGCCCAGGTGGCGTAGAGGGCCGCGGCGGAGTGGAAGGCGTGGCGGTCTGGAAGGTGGATGCGATCCAGGCTGGGCAGGTAGCAGGCCCGATCCCCGCCGTGGCGCACCGCCACCGGCCAGGCCCGCAGCACCGCCTCCGCCGTGCGCAGCCGCTCCGGTTCCGGCCGGATCGTCTGGGCCGCCGCCCGCCGCCGCTCGGCCAGCAGGCTGCCCAGGGCCTCCCCCTCCAGGTCGGCGGCGTTGAACACCGCCACCGGCTTGAAGCGGATCCCCGCGGGCCGGGGGCGCGGGGTTTCCCCGTCGGCGCCCGGGCCGCCGGCGCACTGCGGGGGCGGTCCCTCTTCCCGTGAGGGGACGCGCAGCGGTCGCAGCACATGCACCGCCCGGCAGCCGCGACGGGGATGGAGGCCGCGGGCCTTGGCCTCGGCGAAGCCGCACCACCAGGGCAGGCTGGAGCCGCGCAGGTGCATGCCGAGGGTGAGCAGCACCGGGTTGGAGCCGCGGTAGGGCCGGCCGGAGATCAGGTTCAGGTGATGCCCGCCGCCTGTGCTGTCCCAGTCGCGGCGCCAGGGGGCGGTGCCGGCCTCCATCAGCTGGATCAGGGAGGCCACGAGGCTTTCCTCGG
>JBIKTO010000020.1:0-12938 GCA_044348065.1 Cyanobium sp. | reverse complement strand
GTGGAGCGTGGCCTACGTGATGGTGGCCCAGGCGCTCAGCGGCATCGCCAAGGACCTCAACAAGATGAGCGCCAAGAGCGCCATCAAGACCGTGGTGCCCGAAACCCCGGACGATCAAAACAGGGGCGAGCAGCAGCTGTTCCGCTGGGTGGCACTCCTCACCGGCTCCAAGAATGCCCTCAAGGGGGTGGGGTTTTTCCTGGGCGGCGTGCTGCTCACCACGATCGGCTTCAACGCGGCCGTGGCGGTGATGGCCGCCGGCCTGCTGCTGGCCTTCTTCGGAACCCTGGTGCTTCCGGCGGACATGGGCCGGATGAAGCAGAAACCTGCTTTCCGTGCGCTGTTCTCCAAGAGCAAGGGCATCAACGTGCTGTCACTGGCGCGCTTCTTTCTGTTCGGCGCCCGCGACGTGTGGTTCGTGGTGGCGCTCCCGGTGTTCCTTGAGGCCGCCCTGGGCTGGCGCTTCTGGGAAGTGGGCGGCTTCATGGGCCTGTGGGTGATCGGCTACGGGATCGTGCAGGGCTCAGTGCCGGCTCTGCGCCGGGCCTGGGGGCAGAGCGCACCACCCGGCGTGGCTGCGGTGAAGTTCTGGAGTGCCGTGCTGACGGCTGTCCCCGCGTTGATCGCCATCTCCCTCTGGCGTGAGGTGGGCCAGCCCGGTGTGGCGGTGGTGGTGGGCCTGGCGGCATTCGGGGTGGTCTTCGCCTTGAATTCCTCGATCCACAGCTACATGATCCTGGCCTATTCCGATGCCGAAGCGGTGAGCCTCAATGTGGGCTTCTATTACATGGCCAATGCGGCCGGCCGGCTGGTGGGCACGCTGCTGTCCGGAGCCATGTTCCTGGTGGGCGGCATGCAGGCCTGCCTGTTGACCTCCACTGCTCTCGTGGCGGCCGCCTTTCTGGTCAGCACCCACTTGCCCCCGCCGCCGCGCCAGCTTCAGCAGGCGAGCTGAAGGCCACGGCCATTCCCATGGGTGGCTCCCAGCCAGGCTCCACGTCGGTGGGCGCTTCCTCCGTGATCCCGGCAAGCCACCGATCTACGTCCTTCCGTTGTTCTGGCATGAGCGCGGGCATCGGAGCCGATCTCCTGGCAGTGGTAGCGGCGGCCGTCGGGGGTGGTGCCATCAGGGATTCGTGCGGCAGCGTTCTGACGGCGGAAATCCCAGGGGAGGGTGATGCCGCCTTCCACCTGCCAGACGCCGTAGCGATGCCACCTGGCCCGGAACTCCGCCTCCAGGTATTCCTTGGCGTCACAACGGCTGAGGTAGCGCCGGTAGGCAAAGGCCTGGCCGTCCTCCACCATCACCAGGTTGATGTTGATGTCGCTGATCACCTCCGCCACCGTGCGCCCATAGCGGTCGGTGGTGTGGGGCTGGATGCTCACCTCGCGGCCCCGCGGCAGGCGCTGCATCAGGTAGGCGCGGGACTGCTGACCCCAGGGGGCCTGGGCTGTCTCGGGGGCATCGATGCAGGCGAGGCGGATGGTGATGGATCGCTCGCCCGCCTGAACCCGCAGGCTGTCGCCATCTCCCACCGAGAGCACCGTGGCTCGGTAGCTGGCCGCGGGGGCAGCGACCGCGGCTTTGCCTACCCCGAGCGGAGCAGAGGCTGCCATCGCCATGACAAACAGGGCCAGCGTGCGCTGGGGGAGATGAATCAAGGTGTGAAACCGGTAACAGCTCAGCCTGGCACTGGTCTGCTGGACACCCCAGGCGCCTTGGCACCGGTTGCGGCAATCTCCTCCTCACACCAAGAAATGCTGATCAGGCCTCTCGTCGTTGCTCTGCTTTGGCTGAAAACCCCTCTATGCCTGGGTTTGGGTGAATGGGGGCCGAGGGGATCGAACCCACCTACGGCGAATTATGAGTTCGCTGCCTTCACCAGATGGCTAGGCCCCCGTCGCGCCGGCGACACTCCCGGGTTACCACAGCCCTCGCGCCCGTGGGGGAGCGCCGCAGCCGGGCCGGTCGGCGACGGGGCAGGTGGCGGTGCGGGCCGGATCAGCCATGCTGCCGCCGAAGATGCTCGGCAGGTCGCCGGTGCGCAGGGGCAGGCCCGGGGATTGCTGATCCAGCAGCCAGGCGGTGGTGTTCTCGATGGCACTGCCGTCCCAGATGATGGCCTGGTCGGGGAAGCCGAGGCCCATCACCCGGTTGCCCTCCCGGCCTCCGCCCATGGCGATGCCGAACAGGTCGGTGATCTGGTTGACCACGCCGACACCCCGGGCGAAAGGTGCGCGCCAGGAGTAGTACCGATCGGTCACCAGCTCGGGGGTGGTGCGGACGACGCCGCAGCGGGTGACCTCCACCGGGCCGCTCACCACGCCCCGGCCCACCATCGCAGGGGCCTCCAGGGTGGTGGTGCAGACCACGGGCCCGGGGGTGTCGAGGGCCTGGGCGGGCAGGCCCGCCACGATCAGACCACTGAGGGAGAGGCCGCTGGCGGCGAGGAGGGAGAGGAAACGATTCATCGGTGAACGCGGCAACGCCAGACTCGGCGGGCGCAGCGGCAAGTAACCCGCAAACTAGCGGGATTGCCATCCGTTTCCCACCCCCCAGCTCCCCGGCCATGCCCTCCCTGCCCGTCGATTCCGCCGGACGCCGCGCCCTTTTGCTCACGCTGCTGGCGGAACGGGCGTACCGCCGGGGGCTGTTCACCCTGGCCTCCGGTCGCCAGAGCCCCCACTACGTGAACTGCAAACCCGTCAGCCTCAGCGGCAGCGGCCTGGCCCTGCTGGGGGAGCAGATGCTGGCGATGGTGGAGGACGACGCGGTGGCGGTGGCCGGCCTCACCCTGGGCGCCGATCCGCTGGTGAGCGCCGTCGCCATGGCCGCCGCCCTGCGGGGCCGGCCGCTCGATGCCCTGATCGTGCGCAAGCAGGCCAAGGGCCATGGCACCGGCGCCTGGCTGGAGGGCCCGCTGCCACCCGCCGGCAGCCGCATCACGGTGCTGGAAGACGTGGTGACCACCGGCGGCTCGGCCCTGCTGGCGGTGCGCCAGCTGCGGGAGGCGGGCTACCGGGTGGAGCGGGTGGTGGCGATCGTCGATCGTCAGGAGGGGGGCCGTGCGGCGATGGAGGCGGAGGGCCTGGAACTCGCCAGCCTTTTCCTCCTGGAGGAGGTCGCCGCCGCCGCGCCCGCCGCCGATCCCTGGTCCTGGCGCCCTGCCGGTCCCGCCCGCCTGGAGAAGCCCGTCAGCCTGCTGCGGCTGGATGGCCCGGACACGCGCCGCTTCCTGCATGGCCAGACGAGCCAGGACCTGGCCCTCGCGCCCCCCGGCTCCTGGCGCCGCACCTGCTGCCTCACGGCCACGGGGCGGCTGCGGGCGCTGGCGGAGGTGCTGATCGACGCGGAAGGGGCCTGGCTGGCGATCCATGCCGGCGATGCCGCCGCCGTGCGGGCGGCCTTCGATCGGGTGCTCTTCCCCGCCGATGACGTGCGGCTGGGGGCGCTCCAGCCGGGGCTCTGGCTGGAGCCCGCCGAGCTGGCACCGCCGGCCGCTGGGGGGGGCTGCGAGGCGCTGGGCGAGGCGGCGGGCTGGCGCCTGGAGGGCGGCGCGGTGCTGCTGCCCGCCGGAGCCCCCCCGCCCGCCGACCTGGCGGACCGGCCGGCGCTGGCGGCCCCGGAGGCGGAGCGGCTGCGGATCGCCCGCGGCGAGCCGGCGGCGCCGGCGGAGCTGAATGAGGAGGTCAACCCGTTTGAACTCGGCCTGGCGGCCTGGGTGAGCCTCAGCAAGGGCTGCTACCTGGGCCAGGAAACCCTGGCCAAGCTGGCCGCCTACGACGGGGTGAAGCAGCAGCTGCGCCGCTGGCACCGGCCCGCCGGCGGCGGGGCCCCGGAAGCGGGCGCCGCCCTGCGGGACGCCGAAGGCAACCGCGCCGGGGCGATCACCTCGGTTCTGGCCCTGCCGCAGGGGGGCTGGATCGGCCTGGCCCTGGTGCGCCGGGCGGCCCTGGCGGCGCCGCGGCTCTGGGATCAGGCCGGTGAGGGGCTGGAAATTTCCGTGCCCGATGGGGGGCAGGCGCCGCCGGTGGGGGCTGGCGGTCAAGCCAGCGGCGAAGCTCCCGGCTCCTCGGGCGGCTGATCCAGCAACCAGCGCGCCACCACCCAGGTGGCCAGGGCGTCGTCGAGGTTGTAGCGGAAGATGCGCTGCAGCCGCTGGCCGCTCAGGCGGGGGCCCGTCCGGGTCCGCTCCCGGCGCCACTGCCGCCACCACAGCAGGCAGCGAGCCCCGTCCACCCCCTTCTGGCTCCAGGCGAAGCCCAGCCAGCTCGCCACCGCCTTGAGCCCGTAGCTGTTCACCGGCAGCAGCCAGTGGCGCCGCAGCCGCTGGTGCACGTCCACCAGCCGCGCCCGCAGCCGCTCCCGTTCCGCCTCCCCCACCCCCTGGCGTTCCGCCAGGCGCAGCAGGCCGATCGCCTCGGTTTCGCCGTAGTGCAGCACCGGCCAGTCGGGGTAGCGGCGCAGCAGCCGCTCCAGGCGGGCCCAGAGCCGCGCCTCGCCGTGCTCCTGCAGGGCCAGCAGGGGCTGGTAGCCGGCCGCCGCCCCCCGGGCGGCCTCGGCGGCGTCGGGCCAGCTGCCGTCCGGCCGTCGCCGCAGCCGCAGCAGACCGTGCAGGAAGTCGTCGCGGGCGTCGGGATCGGATTCGATGTCGTAGACGAGCACCCCCGGCGCCGCCTCCAGCTCGGGCAGGGGGGTGGTCCCCGGCTCCCCGCGTCGCCAGGGGGCACCGTGCGCCTGCACCCGCGCCTGGGCCACCAGCTGGCCGGCCACCTCGCGGTGCTGTTCGCCATCGGCGGCCAGGTCGGCCGCCAGCCGTTCCGGATCCACTGCCGCCAGCTCCGCCAGGCTGGTGATGCCCAGGGCCAGCAGCAGCTCGCGCCGCTTGCCGCCGATGCCGCTCACCTCGCTCAGGTGCCCTTCGGCCGCCGCCGCCTCATCGCAGAGGCCGCGCCAGCAGCAGAGGGTGCATTTCTTGCGGTCGCTCACCAGCGGTGGCGGTTCCGGGCGCGCCAGATCCGCCGCCAGGCGGGCGAGGCTCTCATCGAGCTGGCGCTGCAGGGAATCGCCCAGGGCCACGCTCTCCCGCTCCAGCCGCGAATCGCCGCCGGCCACCACCAGCGCCTGGGGCACCGGCCCCCCCTGATGGCCGGCCAGCAGCCGACCCCAGAGGGCCAGCAACAGGCGATGTTCGCGGGTGGTGCGCCGCCCCTGGCGGCCCAGCACCGGCCGGTAGCTGTGGCCACCCCAGCGGCTGGCGCCCTGCACCTTCTCCAGCAGCGGCGGGTGGGCCTCGATCGCCGTCCGCTCCAGCGTCTGGCCCCGCAGCCGCAGGCCCACCACGCCGTCCTCCCCCCCGGCGCAGGCGGCCTCACCCCGGCCGGGACGCTTCGGCAACAGGCTCATGAACCCGCGCACCTGCTCGTCCAGGGCCAGGGCCCGGTGGGCGCTCCACTGCCGCCGCCGCTGGGGGCCGTGACGGTCGAGCCAGGCCCGGCGTCGGCAGCGCAGCCAGCTGCGCAGCAGCCGGTCGGTGAGCGGTGGTGGGGGCGGCGCGGCGAGCGGCGAGGGGGTCGGCGGCATCCGCGCACCGTAGGAGCGCCTGTCCAGGGCCAGTGGCCTGCCGCCGGTCCGGCACCCCGCCCGTGGCGGGCGCCAACCCCCCCTGCTACGAGAGAACCCATCTGTTTTGCGGTTTGACGCGCCCATGGCCTCTGCCCCCCTGCCCCTGGAGGCCAGCCCGATCGCCTTCGGCACCGATGGCTGGCGCGGCATCCTCGGGGTGGACATCACGGTGGAACGGCTGCTGCCGGTGGCGGCCGCGGCGGCGCGGGAGCTGGAGAGCAGCGCCCCCGCCGGCCTGGAGAGCCGCACGGTGGTGATCGGCTACGACCGCCGCTTCCTGGCGCCGGAGCTGGCGGAAGCGATCGGGGCGGCCGTGCGCGGCGCCGGCCTGGAACCCCTGCTGGCCGCCACGCCAATCCCTACCCCCGCCGCCAGCTGGGCGGTGGTGGAGCGCCGGGCCCTGGGGGCCCTGGTGATCACCGCCAGCCACAACCCGCCGGAATGGCTGGGCCTGAAAATCAAGGGACCCTTCGGCGGCTCGGTGGAGGGGGATTTCACCCAGCGGGTGGAGCGGCGCCTGGAGGCCGGCGGCATCACGGTGCCGATCGCCGGCGCCACCCCCCGCTTCGATGCGATGGGGGAGTACCTGGCCGGTCTGCGCAGCCGGGTGGACACCGCCGCCCTGGCCGCGGGCCTGGCGGCCAGCGGCCTGCGGGTGATCGTGGATCCGATGCACGGCTCGGCGGCCGGCGGCCTCAGCGGCCTGCTGGGGGAGGCCTGCCCGCTGCGGGAGATCCGCTCCCAGCGCGACCCGCTCTTCGGCGGCAACCCGCCCGAGCCCCTGGCCCCCTACCTGGAGGAGCTGATCGCGGAGGTGAAGGCCTCCACCGCCGCCGGTAGCCCGGCGGTGGGGATCGTGTTCGATGGCGACGGCGATCGCATCGCGGCGGTGGATGAGAACGGCCGCTTCTGCAGCACCCAGCTGCTGATGCCCCTGTTCATCGACCACCTGGCCCGGGCGCGGCAGCTGGGGGGCTCCGTGATCAAAACGGTGAGCGGCTCCGACCTGATGCGCCTGGTGGCCGAAGACCTGGGCCGGGAGGTGGTGGAGATGCCGGTGGGGTTCAAGTACATCGCCGCCGCCATGCTCGCCGGTGAGGTGCTGGTGGGGGGCGAGGAATCGGGCGGGGTGGGCTTCGGCATGCACCTGCCGGAGCGGGATGCCCTGTTCGCCGCCCTGCTGCTGCTGGAGGCGCTGGTGGAGGGGGGCGTGCCCCTGGGGCAGCGGATCGACGCCCTGCAACAGCGCTGCGGCGGCGCCAGCCACTACGACCGCCTCGACCTGCGCCTGCCGGACATGCAGAGCCGCGCCCGGCTGGAGGCCCGCCTGGCGGCGGCCCCACCCACGGAGGTGGCCGGCGCGGCGGTGCAGGAGGTGATCACCACCGATGGGGTGAAGCTGCGGCTCGGCCCCAGCCACTGGTTGATGCTGCGCTTCTCCGGCACGGAGCCCCTGCTGCGGCTTTATTGCGAGGCGCCGGACGGGGAGCGGGTGACGGCGGTGCTGGGCTGGGCGCGGCAGCTGGCGGAGTCGGTGTGAGCGCCACGCCGCTTGTGATCGCCACCGGCAACGTCGGCAAGCTGCGGGAGTTCGCGGCCCTGCTGGCGGACTTTCCCCTGGAGGTGCGCCCCCAGCCGGAGGGCCTGGAGGTGGAGGAAACGGGCGCCACCTTCGCGGCGAATGCCCGCCTGAAGGCCGAAGCGGTGGCCCGCGCCACCGGCTGCTGGGCCCTGGCCGACGACTCGGGCCTGGCCGTGGAGGCCCTCGGTGGTGCGCCCGGGGTGTTCTCGGCCCGCTACGCCGCCAGCGATGCGGCGCGCATCCAGCGGTTGCTGGCGGAGCTGGCGGCCGCCAGCGCTGAACGGGCCGCCCGGGGGCTGCCGCCGGATCGCCGCGCCGCCTTCGTGGCCGCCCTGGCCCTGGTCGATCCCAGTGGCGCGGTGCGGCTGGAGGTGGAGGGTCGCTGTGAGGGGCTGATCGGTGAGGCGCCCCGCGGCGAAGGCGGCTTCGGCTACGACCCGGTGTTCCTGGTGCCGGAGCTCGATCTCACCTTCGCCGAGATGGACAAGGCCAGCAAGGCTCGCGTGGGCCACCGGGGCCGGGCCTTCGCGGCGCTGGAGCCGGGGTTGCGGGCGCTGTTCTGAGGATCGGCCCCATTCAGGGCCCCAGCTGGTCCCAGAGGGAGTGGGCTGGGGCGCCCCGGACGGTTCCGCCTGCTGTTGGCGTGACCGCCCACTAGCGTTGAGAAGAAAGCAGCCAAGGCCAGCGTGTCCAAAGCCCAGCTCACCGCCTTCCTCGCCCGTGTGGAAGCCGATCCTGCCCTCAAGCTCCAGGTGGAGGCCGCGGCTGATCCGATCGCCGTGGTGGCGATCGCCCAGGCGGCGGGGTTCCATTTCTCCCCGGCCCGACTGTCGCGCCACCTGCGCGACTGAGGTCGCCCCGACCGAGCCCATCGTCCACCGCCAGAGGCGCACCGCCTGCCGCTGGCCCAAGGGAATCAGCCCGTGTGCAACGTGGTTAGGTGCGCGAAGACGAGCGATGGCGGAGCCGCCAGGATTTCCAGAATTGATAATGGGGAACCAGCATGCTGAGACCAGCGGAAGCCACATCTCGCTTGGCAAGATCCCGGACGACAAGAACCTTCAAGGAATAGATGATTAGCCGCCAATAGGCCCGCGCGGAGAGAGGGCCATCGCTGGCGGCATGCCAGCGCCAGTAGCGCTCAAACACCTGTGGAATCGTATTGGAGACAACAGGAATGATGTGAAGATCGGGATCGTAGATCACGGAATAACCAGCGGCCAGCAGGCGAGCACCTAGATCAGCATCTTCACACTGCCTCAGGGCTGGGTCGAAGTTGCCGACATGGAGAACGGCAGAGCGCCGAAGAATGCAGCCATAGGTGCTGAGGAGAGCGTTGTTATTCATTTTCATGGGTCTATCCATTTGGAAGAGATGACGACCTCGCCAGCGATCGGCCAACGTGTTGGATTCTTCTTGCCAGATTCGTCCGAAGACCGCGGCGACGTTGGCGTCTGCGAAGCGGGGCAAGGCTCGCTCGACGAAGTCGCTGGGAAGAGTATTGGTGGCATCGCAAGAGACCACCAATTCATGGCGAGCATTGTTCAGGGCCAGGGCCCGTACATGGCCACGCCCGGAATTGAATGAGTTGGCAACAACGGGGATGCCGAGGTGATCAGCGATGCGTTTTGAGTTGTCGGTTGAGCCGTCGTCAACAAGAAAGAGTTCGGCTGGAGCGATGCTCTGGCGCTGCAGGGAATGAAGAGTATGTTCAACCGATCGTTCATTGTTGTAGCAAGGAACATAGGCGCTGTATTGGTTCATGGCGGGCTCGGATCGGATGCTCATGGCCTGGTGGTGGCAGAAGCAAGCCAGGTCAAGGCAAAATCAGACGCGAGGCTGGCTGCCCTTCGGGGGCAAAGGATTCCGAGACAAAGCCTGCGGCGGCAATCTCTGGGCGGTAAGACTGATGACCCGACTCCGTGGGCGGATTCGACAACACTATAAGCCTCGACGACAGGTCAGCCGCCAGCCGCTGACCGCAGCGGTGCATGGGCCAGGGTGGTGACGATCGAACGGCTCAGGCGAGGAGCGGATGCCGTCACGATTGCGCCTGCTGGTGATGATCGCTGACGAGTGCATCCGAGGTTCCTGAGCGTGCACTCGTCTGCAGATCACGGCGTTGCCGAGTCCCGACCGGGCCCCAGGCCGGTGATACTGGAGGTCCGAGAGCCTCGTCCCTTGACGCTCGCCTCCCCGCCTCCCTGGGTCGACAGTCGCCATCCCCTCGGCCGTCTGATCGCCGCCGTGCTGGCGGTGGCGCCGCTGCGCAGCCTGCTGTTCTGGCAGGCCCGGCGGGTGATCATCCGCACCGCCGAGCGCAACGGCATCGCCTGGCGGGCCCGGCGCGAGGAGCTGCGCGCCGCCGCCGAACCGCTGCTGGCCGCCAGCGTCGACCCGGCCACGGCGGTGCCCGCCTACTACCGCGCCCCCTTCCACGCCTACCCTGAGGGCAACCTCTGCTGGCCGGCGGCCTGCGAGGCGGAGCAGGCCACCGCTTCGATGGCGCTGCGGGTGTGGCCGGGCGAAACCCTCACCCCGGAGCAGGCCCAGGCGCGCCTGCGCGCGGCGATCTTCGCGGTGATCGAACCGAGCCTCGCCGGGCCGGTGCACAACGCCCTCGACCTGGGCTGCTCCGTGGGCGTGAGCACCCTGGCCCTGGCCGACTGGCTGGAGGCGCGCCAGGCCACCCACGGCGGCGGGCCCGTGCGGGTGCAGGGCCTCGACCTCTCGCCCCAGATGCTGGCGGTGGCCCGGGTGCGCGACGAGCTGGGCCGGATCGCCGCCTGGCACCACGCGGCCGCTGAGGCCACCGGCCTGCCGGCGGCCAGCTTTGATCTGGTCACGCTCCAGTACGTGTGCCACGAGCTGCCCGCCGCCGCCACCCGCGCCGTGCTGGCGGAGGTGGCGCGGCTGCTGCGGCCCGGTGGCGTGGTGGCCCTGGTGGACCAGGACCCTGAATCCGCCGTGATCCGCCGCCTGCCGGCGCCGATCGGCACCCTGCTCAAGAGCACCGAGCCCTACCTGGAGGACTACTTCCGCCTCGATCTGGCCGCCGCCCTCACGGACGCCGGCTTCACGGCCGTGCGGCGCCAGGCCTGCGATCCACGCCACCGGGTGATGGTCGCCCAGCTCGCCCCCGCCGCCGCGGCTGCTTCGGCCCCATGAGGATCCTGCGCTACCGCGACCCCGCTGGCGTCATCCACCACGGCCAGCTGCACGCGGACGGGACCCGGGAGCGGCTGGAGGGTGATCCCTTCGCCACCGATGGCGCCCGCGCCCTGCGCTCCACCGGCGAAGCGGCCCGGGTGGCCCAGCTGCTGGCGCCGGTGGTGCCGAAGGCGATCCTCTGCATCGGCGTGAACTACCGGCGCCATGCGGCCGAATTCGGCTCGGCGATCCCTTCCCGGCCGGTGCTGTTCATGAAGGCTCCCTCCGCTGTCCAGCACCCGGAGGCGCCGATCGAGCTGCCCACGGCCCTCGCCAGCGAGACGGTGGATTACGAGGGCGAACTGGCGGTGGTGATCGGCCGCCGCTGCAAGAACATCTCGGCCTCCGAAGCCCTCTCGGCGGTGCTGGGCTACTGCTGCGCCAACGATGTGAGTGCCCGCGACTGGCAGAAGCGCCCCGAGCTGGGCGGCGGTCAGTGGTGTCGCGGCAAGACCTTCGACACCTTCTGCCCCCTGGGCCCGCTGCTGGCCACCCCTGCCACGATCGCCGATCCCAACAACCTGCGCCTCACCACCCACGTGAGCGGCGAGCGGCGCCAGGACGCCAGCACCAGCGACATGATCTTCCCGGTGGCTGAACTGATCGCCTTCCTTTCCGGCAGCACCACCCTCGAACCGGGCACCGTGATCCTCACCGGCACCCCCAGCGGCGTGGGCATGGGCAGCGATCCGCCCCGCTGGCTGCGCCCCGGCGACACGGTGAGCATCGCGATTGAGGGGATCGGCACGCTCACCAACCCGGTGCTGGCGGAACCAGCTCCAGCTCCGGGTGGCGTGTCGCCAGGCGCCTGAGCCGTTCCAGCAGCAGCTGGCGCAGGCTGAGCAGATCGGCGTGATCAGCGAAATCCCGATGCACCACCAGGGCTTCGCCGCTGCGGATCGGCAACTCCAGAGGCAGGCGCACCAGCCCGCCGCCGCTCACCTCCAGGCTGAGGGGGGTGCCGTAGCCGATCACCAGCTCCTCCTCCGCCCGGCCCTCCCACAGCTCGCGCCGGTAGCGCCCCATGCGCACGGGGTCGTTCCACAGGCCCAGATCCTTGAGGGATGCCTCCACCAGCGGGTAGCTGCCCGGCGGCAGCGCCAGGCTGGGGAAGCGGGCGATGTCGGTGATGTCCAGGCTGGCCTGGCGGCAGAGGGGGTGGTCGGCGGCAGCCACGAAGAACACCGGCATGGAGGAGAGCACCACGGCGGTGAGGTCGGGGTCGTCGGGGGCGGGCAGATCCGGCAGGCCAGCGAGGAACCCATCCACGATCCGCTCCCGCACCAGCTGGAAGTTGCGCGGCACCCCCACGATCGAGCTCAGCCCCAGCCCCCAGCGGGGCGGCAGGGGGGTGCACAGCAGCGGCCCCGACCAGTAGGTGGCCTCCAGCCGCAGGGGCCGGTGACCAAGCCAGCGGGCGGTCTGATGCACCCGCCGCTCCATCTGCAGCAGGGTGGTGTCTCCGGCCAGGTTCCATTCCCCCTGCTGCCGATTGAGGCGCAGCCCGAAACGTTTCAGGCAGCGGCGCGACTGACGGCTGATCGTGGAGGCGCGGAAGCCGAAGTGCTTCTCCACCGCCTCACCGGTCCGCAACCACTGCAGCCCATCCAGGGCGGCCAGGGAGTCCTGGTCGATCACCGCCGATCCTCTTCGGCCTTCGCGCCAGTCTGTGCCGCCTCAGGTCAGATTCAGATCCCCCGTTACCGGAATCCAGCGGTTCAGGGTCCAGGCCACGCCGCCGCTGCGCACCATCGGGTCCTGGCGGATCAGGGCCTCGGCGCTGGCGTGATCCGCCGCCTCCAGCAGCAGCAGGCCGCCGCCGCCGGGCTGGTCCTGGCCGTCCACCAGGTAGCCGCTGCTGATCCGCACCCCCCGCTGCCGCAGCGCCGCCACCCAGGTGCGATGGGCCGCCAGGTGGGGCCGCATCGCCGCGTAGGGCTGCTGGAAGGTTTCGTGCTTGATGAACCAGGGCATGGCGCGTGCGAGGCCCCTTGGCAGGGGGTGGCTCCGGGACCGGGTTGATTCTTGGCGCATCCTGCCGCCCAAGAGGAAGGGCAAGGGGCTGATCGCCGGCACCGCCCTTAGCCTGAAACCCTGCACGTTCGTCGAGCCGATGCTCGCCCCAGCCGGTCCCCAAGCGCCGCCCTGCTCCCAGCCGGTTTGCCCTGGGCTGCTGAGCCCGGAGCAGCCGTTTGGATCGATCACCCTGCCGCTCAGCCACAGCAGCAGCCTGCGGCTCACCCCCGACCAAGCGGCCAGCCGCCTCGATGGTGATCCCCACTTCCCAGGGCTGGAGATCGATCTGGAGGAGATCTGGGCGGGCTGAGGGGAGCATTCCCCCTTTGGCTCGCAGAAGGGGAACCCGGCGGAAAGGCTCACGCCGGCAGCGCTGGTAGACAGCAAAGTCGCTCTTGATTACCCATAAGCCTCCGCGACCCTGAGATCCCGCTCGGTGCAAGGCATACAGCAACAGACCGCATTGGCGATCCGTTCGGTCATCACCGCCAGCGAGAAGCGCCG
>JBIKTO010000279.1:0-4467 GCA_044348065.1 Cyanobium sp. | reverse complement strand
ACCAGAGGAAGCCCGCGGCGTCGGGGGCGACCTGGGAACGGCGGGGCTCCAACAGGGCCGGCCGCTCGATCTCATGGAAGCCATGGGCGGCCGGATCCGCCCGCACCTTCAACAGCACCCCATGGAAATCGGGCTCGGCCACCTGCAGCCCGCGCCGTGCCGCCAGCGCCCGCAGCGCCTGCCGCAGGGCGGCGTTCTGGGCCGCGATGGCGGCGTTGAGGGCGGCGCGCTCGGCGGGGCCCACACCGGGGAGTGCGATCGGGCTGCAGCCCCAGGGGAGCTCGCTGGGCACCAGGAAGCGCCGCAGCCCCGCGGCCGCCAGGTGCTCCACGGCCGCCAGGAGATGGGCGTTCACCCGCTCGGCCACCGCCGGGATCGGGGCGTCGAGGTAATCGTTGGCGCCGGCCCGCAGCACCACCAGGGTGCGGGGGTCCACGGAGGTCGCGCCGGGGGCGGCCCGCCAGCGCCCGATCTGCTCCAGCAAATTGGGGGCACCGCGGCCGGGGGAAAGCCCCGCGCCGGAGCGGGCGCCGCCGCAGGCGTGGACATCGCCGCCGGCCCGGGAGGGGCGCGGCTCCGGCAGGCCCAGACGCGCCGCCAGCCGTTCCACCCACAGGGGCCCGTCGCAGCGGCGCCCGCGCCAGTGGGGCGGGCAGGGGAAGGCCTCGTCGCCCCACTGGCCGTGGGCGTTGCCCACGTCGCTCAGGCTGTCGCCGAACACCAGCATCCGCACCGACGCCCGCCAGCGCCTGGCTAACACAGGAGCATGGCCAACCACTGGGAGCCACCGCTGCGCCGCTGGCAGGACGCCGGCCTGATCGAGCCGGCCCGGGCGGCGGCGATCCTGGAGTGGGAAGCCAGCCAGGCCCCCACCAGCACCCTGCAGGCGCCGGTGCGGATCGCCCTGGCGCTCGGTGCCGCCCTGCTCGGCTCCGGGCTGCTCCTGTTCGTCTCCGCCCACTGGGAGGCCCTGGGGCCGGGGGTGCGCTTCGGGCTGCTGCTGGCCGTGCTGCTGGCCAGCCACGGCGCCGCCCTCGCCGCCACCCCAGGCTTCCCGCCCCTGGCCACCGCGCTCCATGCCCTCGGCACGGTGAGCCTCGGCGGCGGCATCTTTCTGGCCGGCCAGATCTTTCACCTCGAAGCGGCCTGGCCCCAGGGTCTGCTGCTCTGGGCGATCGGCGCCGGCCTGGGCTGGGGGCTGCTGCGCCAGTGGCCCCAGCTGGCGTTGCTGGGCCTGCTGGGGCCCGCCTGGCTGCTGGCGGAATGGGGCGTGCGGCTGGAGGCCCTGCGGCCGCCGGAGGCCCTGCCGGCCGCGGTGCTCAACCAGATCCCCACCACAGGTGTGCTGCTGCTCTGCCTCGCCGGGCTGGCGGCCGCGCCCGGGGCCGAGCGCTCCGCGGCGCGGCGGGTGCTGCTCTGGCTGGGCGGCCTGGGGGTGGCGCCGGCCGCCCTGGTGCGGACCCTCACGCTCGGGGGCGTTCCGGAGGGGCTCCCCACCTGGGCGCCCCTGGCGCTGTTGGTGCCGGGCTGGGCGGTGGCGATCGGTCTGCCCCTGCTGCTCACCGGCTGGCTGCGGCCCTCCGCCCTGGCCCCCATGGGGGTGGCGACCGCCTGGCTGCTGCTGCAGGAGCCGCTCCTGCGGCTCAGCGCCGCTCCCCTCTGGCAGAGCCTGATCCCCTACCTCTGGTGGGCGATCAGCGGCCTGCTGCTGGTGGCCTGGGGCCTGCGGGACGGCCGGGGCGAGCGGATCAATCTCGGCTTCGCCACCCTGGCCCTCACCCTGCTGGCCTTCTACGGCGCCGAGGTGATGGACAAGCTGGGCCGCTCCGCCAGCCTGGTGGGCCTGGGGCTGCTCTTCCTCGCCGGCGGCTGGGCGCTGGAGCGGCTGCGCCGCCGGCTGCTCGGCCGCCTGCGCCACCCCCCCCTCGCGCCATGACCCGCCGCCGCGGCCTGCTGCTGCTCGCCCTGCAGACGGCGCTGCTGCTCGCCCTGGCGGGGCGGCTGCTGCTGGATCGCGCCCTGTTGCCCCGGGGCTGGGCCCGCGTCGCGCCGGTGGACCCCAACCTGCCGATCCGCGGCCGCTATCTCACCCTGAGCCTGGAGGTGCCGCTGCTGGGCGCACCGGCGGCGGCTGACGGAGCGGCCAGGCTGCGGCTGCTGGTGCGCGGCGGCCGGGTGGTGGGCGAGCCCCTGGCGCCGGCGGCCTGGCGGCCGGGCCTGGGGATGGCCATCAGCGGGCGATCCGGCGCCCTCGCCCAGCTCAGCGAGCCGCTGGCCTTCTTCCTGCCCGAGCACGCCGCCGATCCCTCCCGGCGGCCCGCCGGCGAGGAGCTGTGGGCGGAGGTCAGCCTGCCGGAGCGGGGCGCGCCGCGGCCGATCCGGCTGGGAGTGAGGCGCGCCGGCCAACCCGAACCGATCCCCCTGCCCCTGCGCTGACGCCATGCCCGCCGCCCCGCCGCTCGCCTTCCTGCCCCCCCGCCTCGATCGGCGCGTGCTGGCGCTCTCCCGGCCCCTTCTGCCCCTGGTGCTGCGCCGCGGCTGCGCCATCACCGAGCTGCAGGTGGAGGGCGGCGAGCGACTGGTGGAGGCCATGGACGCCTTTCAGGCGGGCCGGAGCCGGCTGATGCTGGCCTTCCGCCATCCCAGCGTCAGCGATCCGGTCTGCCTGGCGGCCCTGCTCTGGCGCGAGCTGCCGCGGCTGGCCCGGCAGCAGGGGGTGCGCCTGCGGGGCCGCCCCCACGCCCACTTCCTCTACGACCGGGGCATCCCCCTCTGGGCCGGCCCCCTGGTGGGCTGGCTGCTGCCGCGCCTGGGGGGCAGCTCGATCCAGCGCGGCCGGCTCGACACGGCGGGGCTGCGCTCGGCCCGCGAGCTGCTGCTGCAGGGCGGGTACCCCTTCGCGGCGGCGCCGGAGGGGGCCACCAACGGCCACAACGAGGTGGTGAGCGCCCTGGAGCCGGGCCTGGCCCAGCTGGCCTTCTGGACCGCCGACGACCTGCGCAAGGCCGGTCGCGCCGAGGCGATGACGGTGCTGCCGATCGGCGTGCAGTACGCCTGGAGCCGACCGATCTGGCCGCAGCTGGAGGCGTTGCTCAGCACCCTGGAGCGGGACGCGGGCCTGGCGCCACCGGCCCAGAGCCGGGCCGAGGCCGCCGCCCTCTACCCCCGCCTGCTGGCCCTGGCCGAGCGGATGCTCACCCTGCTGGAGGGCTTCTACCGCAGCGCCTACCAGCGCCCCCTGCCGGAGCTGGACACACCGCTGGATGCCAACGAGCGGCTGGCGGCGCGGCTGCGGCGGCTGCTCGACACGGCCCTGGAGGTGGTGGAGGAGTCGTTCGCGATCCGGCCCTCGGGGGATCTGGCCAGCCGCTGCCGCCGCCTCGAGCAGGCCGGCTGGGAGCGGCTCTACCCCGCCGATCCCGACGCCAACGGCCGCTGCCCGCTGCAGCGGGGCCTGGCCGACCGGCTGGCGGAGGAGACGGAGCGGCGCCTCTGGCACATGCGCCTGGTGGAGAGCTTCGTGGCGGTGAGCGGCCGCTATGTGAAGGAGCTGCCGAGCCAGGAGCGCTTCGCCGACACCCTGCTGCTGCTCTGGGACAGCCGCTGCCGGCTGCTCGGGGACGACCCGATGCGCCGCCCGCCCCTGGGGCCGCGGCGGGTGCGCCTGCGCATCGGCGCCCCGATCGCGGTCGACGAGCGCCTGGAGGCCTACCGGGCCGATCGCCGCGCCGCCGTCGCCACCCTCACCAGCGAGCTGCAGCAGGCGCTGGAGGGGCTGATCGTGCCCTCCGGCTGAATGGGCACCTCACCCTGAGCCCGGCGCCGTCAGCCGCGCCACGTAGTCGTCCAGCCGGCCGGCATTGATCCAGCCGGTGGCGATCGTCTTGCTGTGGCTGGCGCTCACCCGGCCCCGGTGGATGTGGGAGAGGCCGGCGGGAAAGATCGCCAGCTTGCCCCGCTCCGCCGGCACGTGCAGCTCCTGCCAGTGGAATTCTGTGCCGCCATCGGGCACGTCGTCGCAATAGAGGATCCAGGCCAGCACGCGCCGCTGGGGCTCGGTGGCGTCCGCGTCGAGGCTCCAGTCGCAATGCCAGCGCCGGAAGCCCTCGCCGGGGGCGTAGCGCTGCAGGTTGAACAGGGGGCAGACGAACAGGGAGCGCTCCGGGCAGCAGTCGAGGAACAGGGGCCGCTCCGCCAGCCAGCGTTTCAGCCCCACCGACACCCCCCGCAGCATCGCCTGCGCCAGGGCGTGGGCCTCGGGGTCGGAGCGGTCGATCGCCACCAGGCTGATGTCGGTCGACACCTTGCCCGGCAGGCCCTCCGGATCGCCACCGTTGTCGCCACCGCTGTCGCCACCGAAGGCCACGCCGGGGCGCTGCAGGTCGGTGCGGCGGTCGAAGAAGCCCATCACCACATCCGCCAGGGCCAGGTAACCCCGGTCGTAGTACTCGCCGATCAGATCCATGG
>JBIKTO010000278.1:0-4468 GCA_044348065.1 Cyanobium sp. | reverse complement strand
GACGTGCCTTGGCACGGCGGCGCAGGCGGCGGCTGCAGCGGAAGGCCAAGGCCGCGCCAACGATGGGAAGAGGACCGGGCACAGTCGACTGCGTGAAGGTGTTCTGGAAGTTGTCCAGATTACTGATGCCGTCATTGGGCACATTGAAGCTATCCCGAATCCAGATGTTCTTGTATTGCTGGCTGAACTGATAAGCACCCCCGTCAGTGGTGATCGTGGCCAACAGAGAGGCCGGGGTGAAGGGAGCGCTGTAAATCTCCTTGGTGACGGTGGGTGTGCCGGTACCCGACCAGGAGAGAGAGGCAATTTTGAAATAATAGGGATTCGTAGGATCAATGCTGATCTGGTATTGCGAGGTGCCTGAGATCGGCCCTGGGGGGGTCGTCAGTGGTGGATTGAAATCAAAGCTGACGCGATAGGAATTGCCGCCACCAACACCAGCCTCCTCTGTGAAGTCAACCTCACCAATGCCAGCACTGGGGGTGACGAGATCAGAAATGACTTTATCGGCGTTGGGAGTGGATTGATACGGGCCGCTCGTGCAGACCGGTGAGGGCAGGGGGTTGGGACTGCCGAAGCTGCAGGGTGTGGTGAGGGCCTGGCTGGCGCCTGCGCTGAGGCCGAGGCCAGTCGCACCAAGGGCCACCAGGCCCAGGAACCGACGGACGGATGAAGAAGCAGACATGGGCGGATACTGGAACAACGAAGGAGGGAAAACGGAAAAGATCTGCCGAAGCCAATGATGCCCGCAAGCCCTTCACAAGCTACGGGGAAAAACATGTCTTCAGGGGAATCTGTGGCCTGCTTGATCAAATTCGCCGGGATCTAGAGAGTTAAGCCTGAAGCAGCAGATTCACGGATACGGAACAGGCAATATGGTTCGATCACGCTGAGTTCTGCTTCGGAATTCCGCCTAAATGTGCAATCTGGCAACCAGCCAGTCTGGGTCCCGCCTGATCCAGAGGGTGTCATTGGCTGTGGGAACAGGACCGGGGACAGGGCCGGGGACTGGACGGGGACTGGACGGGGACTGGACGGGGACTGGACGGGGACTGGACGGGGATAAAAAAAGCCCCCGCGCTGTGCGGGGGCCGGGGAGCCAGGCGGAGCCTGAAGGCTGGACCTGGAGCGCGAAGGCGGCCTCAGGCGAGCGGGGAACCGGCCGCACTGCGGCGGGGCAGGCGATCGCTGAGGCGACGCAGGCGCCGGCAGGCGCCGAACACGGCGCCGGCACCAAGCAGGGGCAGGGGTGCGGGCACCTGGGTGTAATCGTTGCGGATGAAGTCCAGGGCTCCACCGGAGGCATACGAATCCAACACGTAAATGGTTCTCTTGCCCGTCAGGTTAATGGTGCCGTTGTTAGTGTCTGTAGACCCGATGAGGTCAGTAAAATTAGGATTATTATAGATGAACTTGCCGATAGTACTGACTGGCGCATTGACACCATCCAGCCAACGAAGCCTGGCCTCCTTGAAGGTATTGGTGGGATGGATTATTTCCAGTTTATATCCAAAATAGGACTGGGTAGTGTCTGCAAGCTCGCCCGTGAAATCCGTGTCAACCGAATAGACATACGGAGTGACTGGGGGATTGGTGAATTCAACATCACCGCTACCTGTATTTGGGCCATAGAGTTTGGTGATTTTCTTGTCACCCAGGGTTGCGGTAACTCCATCAACACAGGTATCCGTCAGCGCATTGCCGAAGGTGCAGAGCGTCATGGCCTTGGCGCCGCCAGCGGTCAGGGCAAGGCCGCTGGCACCCAGGAGGGAAGCACCCAGGAGAAGGGGGGGGATGAAGGAGGGCGTCATGAGGGGAATGGAATACAGAAGCGAGTTGGCGAATTGCGAAGACAACAAAGCGTTGTCGCAGCAAGCTCACTGTGAACAAAGGCTCGCGATTAGATGAAAGCCAATCCAATCCAGAGAAAGGAAAAGCATCCCATATATTTTAGCGAGTTATCGAAGCCCTGCCCAAAGACCTGCGGACTCTCTTTGGATTTTGCAATATCGCGGCATTTTTTCCTGATCTTGCCATCAGGATGGCTCTCGCTTCCCGCAAGCCATGATCCAGGCCTGGATTCGCCCTCGCAAGTCAGAAAAGCCCCCGTGGTATGCGAGGGCTTCAAGGCCGAAGGCCAGCATGCAGCGAAGGTTGATCAGCCCAAGCTCACCCGCGCCTTGGCACGGCGCCGCAGGCGGCGACTGAAGCCGAAGGCGGTGCAAGCTCCGAGCAGGGGCAGGGGGCCGGGCACCTGAATGAAGTCGTTGCGGATGAAATCCAAGGCGCCGCCAGAGGTATAAAGATCTTCAACCCAGATATCCTTGATGCCGGGAAGTGGAATGGTGCCCCCATTGGTGCTTGTGGATCCGAGGAGCGTCGCGAAGGCACTGTCTGCGTAGATGGTCTTGGTGACCGAGCTCGTGGGCGCGTTGGCACCATCCAACCATCTCAAGACAGCCTTGTGATAGACATGATTATTGAGAGGATCAATCGAGAGCTTATATTTTAACAAACCTGGCGTGGTGCTGGCGAGCTCTGGTTGGAAATCAATATCGACAGCATGCACCATCGGCGTGATGGTGGGGTTCGTCAGTTCAATGTCGCCATCTCCGAGCGTCGGGCCGCTGACCGTGGTCAAGGTCTTGTCACCCACGGTGGCCGTGGAGCCAGGTGCGCAGGTCTGAAAGCTGCACACCGTGGCAGCTTTCGCGCCACCGGCGACAAGGCTGAGACTACCGGCCCCCAGGAGAGCGACGCCGAGGAGAAGGCTGGAAAGGGATTTGCTAGTCTTCTGGAGGAGAGAAGAGGGGGAGGGGTGTAGTGCAGCAAAGGATGCAACCGAGACCCGTGGAGGAGCAGGAATTCCAGTGTCATCCGTCTAGACATTAGGGAGAAGAAGCGGATTTACACGAGAACAACACAGCAGGCTTTCCCATGATTCCTGAATCAAACAGCGATTCCGGGTCACGGAATCGAGGTGGTTTTTTGGTCCAAGTTTTCATGAAGATTCGCATTCCCATGGCTTGATCACGGCAGGCTTCCTGGCTCTAACACGTGGCCAGGGCCAGGCGAACTGGCCGTGGTCCCACCGGCAGAACAGACACGCCACAGCCTTTCTTCCCATCCGGAGCAGTTTTGCGTGATTTTGATGGCCCATCCCGGCCGACCGCTGGGACCGACCCTGGACAGCGAGCACTGGCCAGCACTGCGCCATTGGAAAAAGCTTGCACTTTTCTGCGAAGAAATGGCCATGGATGGGCTCCGCGGGGCTGCCACCCTTGCCTGATCACGAGATAAGACCTGATGCCGCAAACGCAAACGCTGGGGTGATCAAGCGCCGGCCCTTGCGGGCTTCGGGACATTGGCTGACTTCGTGCAGAATTCGAAGATCGCCCAGTCGCGGACTCGTTCATCACCCCCAACGCCCTTCCCCCCTTGCCCCCCGCTCTCCAGCACCCCTTGCGGGAGTGGCTGCACCATTCCCCCAGCCCCGCCGACACCGCCCGGGTGCTCGCCGACGTTCTGCCGGTGCAGCGCCTGGAAGCCGTGGGACCCGCCACTGGCTGGTGGCATCTCGATGGCAATCAGAAGGTGGGCTCACTGCCCCTGGCCGCCAGTGTGGGATCACCGCTCCTGCTGGAAGCCGGCGAACATCCCCAGCATTGGTTGCTGTTGCAGCACGATGGCGCCGCCAGCCTGCATCAGGGGCGGCTACGGCAGGAGCTGCGCAACGGCGATGGTGTGATCCTGCCCGGCCAGCCCTGGACGCTGCAGACCAAGGAATCGAGCTGCACCGTGGTGGGCTTCGATGCGATTGAGCTGCTCGCCGCCGCCCGGCGCCTCGGAGGCCCCCGCTGGCAGTCGCCAGCACCGCGTCAAAACCCCCTGCGGGCTCTCTGCTTTTTCGGCGGCCCCCAGAATTCGCCGGTGGCCGTGCTGCTGGCCATGCTCAATCGCCTGCTGATCAGCTGGCATGAGGTGGCGGTGCTGCGCCAGGAGCTGATTGAGCTGTTACTCCTGCAGCAGCAGCTCTACCGGCTGCTCGCCCTGCTCGTGTTCGAGGACCTGCGGGGTGGCAGCGACCAGCAAAGAGCCAGCCGTGAATCCGGCGACCCACGGCTTGAATCGCTCCTGGATTTCATCAGCCTTCATCTCGATCAGCCCGTCAGCCTGCAGCTGCTTGAGGAGCGCAGCAATTACTCGCGGCGCACGCTCCACTACCTCTTTCACCAGCGCTTCGGCTGCAGCCCGATGCAGTGGATCCGCCAGCTGCGCATGGCCCAGGCCCTCCAGCGCCTCTCCCACCCCTCAGCGGCCGATACGGTCAAGGCCGTGGCCAGCGAATGCGGCTACCGCTCCCTCAGCCAGTTCGGCCTTGATTTCCAGCGGGCCCACGGCCGCCGGCCCTCGGAGGTGCTGCGCAGCGGCCGCTCCACCCAGCCCACAGGCTGAATCAAGCCACACC
>JBIKTO010000277.1:0-4484 GCA_044348065.1 Cyanobium sp. | reverse complement strand
CGCGCCGCTCCATCCACACCGCCGCCAGGGCATCGCCGATCGCCATCGCCACCGCGGTGCTGGCGGTGGGGGCCAGGTTGAGCGGGCACACCTCCCGGTCCACCGAAGCATCGAGCACCACGTCGCAGCCGCGGGCCAGGCTGGAGTGCAGGCGCCCCACCAGGGCGATGCGGGCCGTGCCGCGGCGGCGCAGGTGGGGCAGGATCTCCAGCAGCTCTTCCGTCTCACCGCTGTTGGAGAGCAGCAGGGTGACGTCCTCCGCCGCCACCACCCCCAGGTCGCCGTGCAGGGCATCGAGGGGATTGAGATAGATCGCCATCAGGCCGATCGAGGAGAAGGTGGCGGCGATCTTGCGGGCGACGATGCCGCTCTTGCCGACCCCGGTGATCACCAGCTTGGCCCGGCTGTCGGCACAGCCATCGAGCAGGGCCAGCGCACCCTCTACCTGGGCGGCGTCGAGACGGCTCGCGGTGGCGGCGATCGCGGCGGCTTCCTCGACGAGGCAGCGGGTGAGGGCGGACAAGGAGCGCCTGCGGGACGGTGCGCCCATTCTCCCCACGGCCCGGGGGAGCCTCTGTGCGGATCTACAGGCGCCGCGGGGCGCCCAGGTGGGCGGTTCCGGGATGATGCGACCGCGGCCACGCCAGGCCTTCCCCCCATGCCTCCCCCTGCCCCGATCCCTTCCCCGCCCGGCATTCCACCGGAACTGACCGCCCATCTTCTCCGCGCCGCCGGCAACGACCGCCTGGCCCTGGTGGGCGGAGCCGTGCGCGACTGGCTGCTGCATCGCGTCCACAACGATCCCTGGCGGGGCGTGCCGGATCTGGATCTGGTGGTGGAGCCCGCCGACGGGGTCAGTGCGCTGCCGGCGGCGCATCGCCTGGCCCGGGCGCTGCGGGCGGATCTCGGGGCGGAGGGGCTGCCTTACTACCAGGAGCACGCCGCCTACGGCACGGTGGAACTGGAGGTGCTGCTGGCCGAGGGGCCGCTGCTGCTGGACGTGGCCAGCGCCCGGCGGGAGACCTACCCGCAGCCTGGCGAGAACCCGGTGGTGAGCTTCGGCCGGCTCGAGGACGACCTGGCCCGGCGGGACTTCACGATCAACGCCATGGCCCTGCGGCTGGAGGCCCAGGGCAACGGCGACCTGCACGATCCCCATGGCGGTCGGGCCGATCTGGAGCGCCGCCAGCTGCGTTTCCTGCACCCCGACAGCGTGCGCGACGACCCCACCCGGGTGCTGCGGGGAGCCCGCTACGCCGCCCGCCTGGGCTTCCGGCTGGCCCCCGAAGCCCAGGCTCAGCTCGACCGCACCCTGGCCGAGTGGCCCTGGGCCTGGCGGCCAGGGGATCCCCCCGACACAGCGCCGCCGGCCCTGGGCACCCGCCTGCGCATGGAGCTGGATCTGCTGCTGGGGCGGGAGGCCTGGCCGCAGGCCCTGGCGGCCCTGCAGGCCTGGGGCGGCCTGCGGCTCCTGGACGGGGCGCTGCAGGCCGACAACAGCTGGAAGCGGCGACTGCGCTGGGCGGCGCGGCTGGAGCTGCCGCTGCTGCCCGCCCTGCTGGCGGGGGCAGCGGAGCCCCTGGCCCTGGCGGAGCGGCTGCAGGTGCCCCATCGCCACCACCAGCTGCTGGTGCAGTTCCTGCGGCTGAGATCGCGACTGAGCACGGCGGCCGAGCAGGGGCTGCCCAGGGAGCCCGCCCCATGGTGCGATCTGCTGGAGGCCCCTGGCACGGGGCCGGAGGCGATCGCCCTGGCGCTGGCCTGCGCCGTCGGCCCGCGCCGCCCGCTGCTGCGCTGGTGGCTGCGCTGGCGCCATCTGCGCGGTGAGCGCAGCGCCGCCGAGCTGATGGCGGCGGAGGGCATCGCGCCGGGCCCCGCCCTTGGGGAGAGGCTCCGCCAGCTGCGCCGCGACCGGCTGGCGCGGGAGAAGCCCTGAGGGCTCCCACCGCCGGCCGACCTGCCTACCATCCGCTGCGGCTTCCTTCCCCCCGCGCCGCCATGACCAGCATCACCGTCCTGAAGTTCAGCTCCGAGGACTGCGGCACCTGCCACCGCATGAGCAACTACGACGCCAAGGTGGCGGAGGAGCTGGGGCTCACCTTTGTGAGCGTGATGCTGCAGGACACCGACACCTACCGCCGCTACCGGCAGGTGCTGCTCCGCCAGTACCCCAACAAGGACGGCATGGGCTGGCCCACCTATCTGGTGGTGAGCCAGCTGGAGGAGGAGTACGGCGGGGAGTTCCTCATCCACGGCGAGGTGAAGGGCGGCATGCCCAAGGGGGATTTCCGCGAGCGCCTGCGCGAGGCGCTGCCGGAGGGCTGATCGGGGCCATCGGCCTCAGCCGCCGTAGCCCTCGGGGTTGGCGCTCTGCCAGGCCCAGCCATCCCGGCAGATGTCGTCCAGCCCCCGCCGGGCCCGCCAACCCATCCGCCGCTCCGCGGCGGCGGGATCGGCGATGCTGATCGCCGAATCGCCGGGGCGCCGCTCCACCAGGTCACAGGCAATTGAGCGGCCGCTGGCCCGTTCAAAGGCCTGCACCATCTCCAGCACCGAATGGCCCTGGCCGCTGCCCAGGTTGAGGGTGAGCAGCTGGGGGGGCTCGCCCAGGAGCAGGTCCAGGGCGGCACGGTGTCCCTCGGCCAGGTCCATCACGTGGATGTAGTCGCGGATGCCGGTGCCATCGGGGGTGGGCCAGTCGGAGCCGTAGACCAGCAGACGGGGCCGCAGTCCAACCGCCACCTGGCTGATCAGGGGGAAGAGGTTGTTGGGAGGGCCATTGGGGTCTTCGCCGATGCGACCGCTGGGGTGGGCGCCGACCGGGTTGAAATAGCGCAGCCGGGCGATCCGCCAACCCGGTCCGCTCGCCGCCACATCGGCAAGCAGATGTTCAACAGCGGCTTTGGTCTGGCCGTAGGGATTGATGGGCTGCAGCGGGGCCGTCTCGGGGATCGGCACCCGATCCGGATGGCCATAGAGGGTGGCGCTGCTGCTGAACACCAGGGTGCGGCAGCCGGCGGCCTCCATGGCCTCCAGCAGGCAGCGGCTGCCGGAGACGTTCACATCCCAGTAGGCCAGAGGCTGGAGCACCGACTCGCCCACGGCCTTGAGACCGGCGAAATGGAACACCGCATCGATCGGACCAGGGGGGCGCTCCCCGACTTCCGCCCGCAGGGAGGCCTCGGCGGGGTGGAACACCCGGCGGAGGTCGGCGGCCGAACGCACATCGCCGCTGATCAGGGTGAAGCGCGAAGGGGTGGGCTGGGTGCTCCAGCGTCCTGGACCGCGCCGCTGCCAGCCGGAGAGTCCGGCCAGCTCGGCCACGCGCCGCAGGGATTCCGGCCCGCTGTTGGCGAAGTTGTCGAGCACCACCAGGTCGTGCCCGGCCCGCAGCAACTCCAGGCAGACATGGCTGCCGAGGAAGCCGGCGCCGCCGGTGATCAGCACGTTCGCCAAGAGCCCGGCCCATGCCCATAGGCCTTCACCTTAAGAAGGGGAGCCGGGGCACACCCAGGGGCAACTGAGAGGGCGGCCTGCCCAGGATCTGCGGATCGCGTATCAGGGGTAGTCTCCATGCAATTTCTGCAGAATCCATGGGAATGGCTCCAGCCGGCGGCTCCCAGAACGAAAGCTCCGCGGCCATCCACTCCATCTGCTGCATCGGCGCGGGCTACGTGGGGGGACCGACCATGGCGGTGATCGCCGACCGCTGCCCCCACATCCAGGTCACCGTGGTCGACCTCAACCAGGAGCGGATCGCGGCCTGGAACGACGAGGACCTGAGCCGTCTTCCCGTTTACGAACCGGGGCTTGATGCTGTGGTGGGCCGCGCCAGGGGTCGCAATCTCCACTTCACCACCGGCGTGGACGAGGCGATCGCCAACGCCGACATGGTGTTTCTCTCGGTGAACACCCCCACCAAGACCCGGGGTGTCGGCGCCGGCCAGGCGAGCGACCTGCGCTGGATCGAGGCGTCCGCCCGCCAGGTGGCCGCCTCCTCCCGAGGCCACACGATCGTGGTGGAGAAGAGCACCCTGCCGGTGCGCACCGCCGAGGCGGTCAAGTCGATCCTGGGCGCTGCCCAGGGCGACGCCGGCGGCAGCAAGACCTTTTCGGTGCTCTCCAATCCCGAATTCCTGGCGGAGGGAACGGCCATCCCCGACCTCGAATCCCCCGACCGGGTGTTGATCGGCGGCGAGGACGACCGGGCGATCGATGCCCTGGCCGGCATCTACGGCCAGTGGGTACCGACGGAGCGGATCCTGCGCACCAACCTGTGGAGCAGTGAGCTCTCCAAGCTCACTGCCAACGCCTTCCTGGCGCAGCGCATCTCCTCGATCAACAGCGTTGCCGCCCTGTGCGAGGCCACCGGGGCCGATGTGCGGGAGGTGGCCCGGGCGATCGGCACCGACAGCCGCATCGGTCCGAAATTCCTCCAGGCCGGCCCCGGCTACGGGGGCAGCTGTTTCCAGAAGGACATCCTC
>JBIKTO010000276.1:0-4486 GCA_044348065.1 Cyanobium sp. | reverse complement strand
GTGGGCCGCAGCTGCCCCTGGGCCCACCGCGCCTGGCTGCTGTGGACCCTGCGGCGGCTGGGGGAGAGCATCGAACTGCTGGTGGTGGAGCCCGACCCGGCCGCCGGCCGCTGGCGGTTTCCCGCCCCCTTCGCCGGTTGCGACACCCTGCGCCAGCTCTACCGCCGCAGCGGCGCCTCCGCCTCCGCCCCGGCCACCGTGCCGGCCCTGTGGTCGCGGCGACAGCAGCGGATTGTGCTCAACGAGAGCGCCCGCCTGATCGAGCTGCTCGACCTCTGGCCGGCGCCGGAAGGGGCGCCGCGGCTGAACCCCGAACCGCTGCGGCCCGCGATCGATGCCTGGCGGCAGCGCCTGCAGGATCAGGTGAACGATGGCGTGTATCGCTGCGGCTTCGCCCGCCACCAGGCGGCCTACGACGAAGCGGTGGCGGAGCTGTTCGACACCCTGGCGGCCGCGGAGGCGGAGCTGGCGGCCCGGGGCCCCTGGCTGGGCGGCTCGGAGCCCACCCTGGCCGATGTGGTGCTGTTCCCCACCCTGATCCGCCTGGAGCTGGTCTACGCCCCCCTGTTCGGCGTCAGCCGCCAGCCCCTCTGGCAGTTGCCCGCCCTCTGGGCCTGGCGCGCCCGCTTCTTCGCCCTGCCGGGGGTGGCCGCCAGCTGCGACGCCGCCGCCTGGCGGGCCGATTACTTCGGGGCCCTGTTCCCGCTCCATCCCTCCGGCATCGTCCCGGCGGGCCCGGAGCTGGCCACACTGGTGAACAGCCAGCCCCCCAGCCCCCCATGAGCAGCAGCGGCGCCGCCTCCCCCGCGGCCGATCCGGTCTTCGAAGGGGTCTATGGCCCTTACACGATCACCGCGGACGACCGCCGGGAGGTGCTGCGCTACCGCCTGGCTCTCACGGCCGTGGCCGTGGCCCAGCTGGCCCTGCTGGCCCAGTGGCGGGCCCTGGGGCCCGAACTCCTCTGGCCCTGGCTGCTGGTGATGGCCGCCGGCCTGGGGCTGGCGCTGCGCTGGATCCACATTTATCTGCGGCCGCTGCACCGGCTGCTCCAGCTCTTCTGGCTGCTGGGCTGCCTGGGGGGCGTGGCCCTGGCGCTGCGGGTCGGCGCCGCCGGCCTGCTGCCGGCGCTGGCGGCCCAGCCCCTCTGGATCCTGGCGATCGGACCGTTCTTCGCGGCCCTGGCCGGGGTGGGCTTCAAGGAGTTCTTCTGCTTCCGCCGGCCCGAGGCGATCGGCGTCACCCTGTTGCTGCCCCTGGCCCTGCTCGGGCGGCTGGTGGGCCTGCTCGACGCGCCGACCACCCTGGCCCTGCTGGCGATCGAGGCCGTGCTGCTGCTCCTGCTCACCCTTCGCAAGTTCCCCATGCCCGCCGCCGCCGACGTGGGCGACAAGAGCGTGTTCCTCTGGCTGGAGCAGCAGCGCCTCCGGCCGGAAGGGGCCCGATGAGCCTGATCAGCCTGGTGGGGGCGGGCCGCGACTTCGGCCTGCGGCCGCTCTTCGCCGATCTCGATCTGCACGTGGGCGAGCGGGAGCGGCTGGGCCTGATCGGCCCGAACGGCGCCGGCAAGAGCACGCTCCTGCGGGTGCTGGCCGGCGAGGAGCCGCTGGATCGGGGCGAGCGGCGGGTCGCCCCGCGGCTGCGGGTGGTGCGCATGGAGCAGGACCCGCCCAGCGATCCGGCGGCCACCGTGCTGGAGACCGTGTTCGCCGGCGGCGGTGAGCGCCAGGCGCTGCTGCGGGAGCACGAGGAGATCAGCCTGGCCCTGGCCGGCGCCGCGGACGACCCGGAGCTGCTGGCGCGGCTGGGGCATCTCCACCGCCGCATGGACGAGCTGGATGCCTGGGGGCTGGAACGCCAGTGCCGGGAAGTGCTGGAGCGGCTGGGGGTGGGGGACGGCCAGCGGCGGATGGGGGAGCTCTCCGGCGGCAACCGCCGGCGGGTGGCCCTGGCGGCGGCCCTGGTGGCCGCCCCGGATGTGCTGCTGCTCGATGAGCCCACCAACCACCTCGATGCCGAGGGGGTGGAGTGGCTGCAGGACTGGCTGGAGCGCTTCGCCGGCGCCCTGGTGCTGGTCACCCACGACCGCTACCTGCTCGATCGGGTGACCCGCCGGATCGTGGCGGTGGAGCGGGGTGAGGCGCGGGCCTACGAGGGGGGCTACGGCCGCTACCTGGAGTTGCGGGCCGCCGAGGCGGCGGCCGAGGCCGCCGGCGAAGCCCGCCTGCGGGGCACCCTGCGACGCGAACTCGCCTGGCTGCGGCGCGGCCCCAAGGCTCGCAGCACCAAACAGAAGGCCCGGCTGCAGCGCATCGAAGCCCTGCGGGAGATCCCGGCCCGCCAGGTGCAGGGGCGGGTGTCGATGGCGGCCACGGCCCAGCGGCTGGGGCGGCGGGTGATCGCGGCGGATGATCTGGCGGTGGCGGTGGGGGAGCGCACCCTGCTGGAGGGCTTCGTCTACGACTTCGACCCGGAGGACCGGGTGGGGATCATCGGTCCCAACGGAGCGGGCAAGAGCACCCTGCTGGAGGTGCTCGCCGGCCGCCGGGCCCCGGCGGCCGGGCGGCTGGAGCTGGGGGGCACCGTGAAGCTCGCCTACTTCGACCAGCACAGTGCCGTGCTGGAGGGCGGCGATCCGGCCCGGGCGGCGGAGCGCAAGGTGATCGATGTGGTGAAGGAGGCCGCCAGCCGGGTGGAGGTGGACGGCCAGGAGCTGAGCGCCTCCCAGTTGCTGGAGCGCTTCCTCTTCCCGCCCGCCCAGCAGCACCAGCCGGTGGCCAGGCTCTCGGGCGGGGAGCGGCGGCGGCTGCACCTCTGCCGGCTGCTGATCGAGGCCCCCAACGTGCTGCTGCTCGATGAGCCCACCAACGACCTGGACGTGCACACCCTCTCGGTGCTGGAGGACTTCCTCGACGACTTCCGCGGTTGCGTGGTGGTGGTCTCCCACGACCGCTGGTTCCTCGATCGCACCGTCGATCGCCTCTTCTGCTTCGAGAACGGCCGGCTGCAGCGCTTCGAGGGCAATTACAGCGCCTATCTGGAGCGGCGCGCCCGCCCGCTCACGACCCTCCCCCCCCCGCCGGTCAGTGCCGCCGCCGCGGCCAGCCCCGCAGAGCGCCCCGCCGACGCCAAGGCGGTGCGCCGGCGCAGCTATCGGGAGAGCCGGGAGCTGGAGGCGATCGAGCGGGATCTGCCGGCCTGGGAATGCCGTCGCGCCGAGCTGGAGGCGGCGCTGGCGGGGGCTGGCGACCTCGACCATGGCGAACTGGAGATCCGCAGCCACGAGCTGGCCGAGCTGCTGGAGCGGATCGCCGCCGCCGAGGAGCGCTGGCTAGCGCTCAGTGAGCTGCCCACCTGAGCGGCGGCGCCTGTGGGGGTGGGGCATCTCCGCCCCCTGCAGCGCCCCGGGTCCGCTGCCATCGGCGCGGGGCGCCAGGCCACAGACCGGACCGCTGGGGTCCGGCAGCCGCCAGGGCTGGCGTCGCACCGCCGCCCCCCGGGCCTCCGCCTCTTTCATCGCCGTGGGCTTGTAGTCGTCGTCGCAGCGGTGGGCCTGCATCTGATCGCCCATGCGCCGCAGGTAGAGGTCGCTGGACCAGATCAGCTGGCCATGCTCAAAGGCCTCCAGGGCCGCCTGCAGGGAGGGGAAGCGCTGGCTGACCAGCCCGCTCGGGGCGCACTGCTTCCACTCCAGCACCTCCTCGAAGCTGAGGCACCGGCGCCACTGGCGCTGTTCGGAGAGATAGCAGTTCTCCTCCGGACCGTTGATCCAGAAGAGCCGTCCGGTGTCGTCGATGAAATGGCGGTCGTGCCGCTGGCGGATGCGGGTCATGGGCCTGGCTGGGCTGCGCCTCTGCTCTTGTGCTAGCCCAAACGGGACGGTTTCGCCGCATCCGAGGCAGCCCTCGGGCCGGAAGCCGCGATTGTCAACATGGATCAGCGCCGCCGCACAATCGCCGCCCCACCCCGGAGCGCTCCACCTATGGTTGGACGCGGTTCGTTCCGGCTCTGAGGGGCCGGCCTCTGGCATGAAAAGCATCGACGAGCACATCGAGAAGGACAAAGCCGAGATCGAGGCGGCCAAGGTCGCTGGCGATGACGGCAAGGTCCGCCATCTCGAACAGGAGCTCAAGGGATTGGAGGAGTACAAGTCTCACCATCCCGAGGACTCCCACGACCCCACTCCCCTTGAGGTGTTCTGCGACCTCAACCCTGACGCCCCCGAGTGCCTCGTTTACGACGACTGATCCAGAAGCTCCCCTGAGCCGACGGCATGCCGCCCGGCTCGTGGATTCAGGCTCACCAGGGTCCAGGTGGCCGGCTCATCGCCCGCCACCTGGACCTTTTCTCCGTCCTCCAGCGCCGCCGGCGCCGGCAGCTCCTGCCACACCCTGGATTTGAGGGCCTCCAGGCCCTGGGCGGCGGCCGCCGAGATCAGCAGCGGTGCCCTCCCCGCGTGGGCTGCGATCCGTTCGGCCAGTTCCCGGCT
>JBIKTO010000275.1:0-4507 GCA_044348065.1 Cyanobium sp. | reverse complement strand
TAATGAGCCTCCCTCCACGGAGCTCGCGGAAGATAAATTGTCTAATAAGTCGAGCTTCTTTCCTCGGCTGGTCTGGGTTGACGTTCAATTCCTCGCTCATGCATCACTGCGTCTGAGGTCTTTCTTCCTTGCCTCACCGCCTGCCTGCTGCGGCAGCCCTCCCCCGTTCTCCGCCGCCAGCAACCGCTCGCCGCTGCCGCTGCAGTGGACGCGCCACATCCGCCGCAGCAGGGCCTGCACATCGGCGCTGTAGCGATCGAGGTTGGAAAGGCCGCTGCGGGCCATGCGCTGCCGCAGGGCCGCGCGGCCCCGGCGGATGGCGGGCAGCGCGGCGGCCAGCTCGCGGGCGATGGCGCGGTAGTGGTCGTCGTCGCCTGCGATCCAGCCCGGTTTTCCCAGGGTGGTGAGGAAGCTGGCGCCCATGCGGCTCACGAAGTTGCCCCCCCGCAGGGCGATCACCGGCACGCCCATCCACAGGGCCTGCAGGGTGGTGGTGCCGCCGTTGTAGGGCGTGGGATCAAGGGCGATATCGACGCCGCCGTAGCGCTGCATCATCGCTTCGAGGCCCTCGGGGCCCTCCAGCAGCAGCCGTTCCGCCCCGATGCCCTCGGCGGCGAACAGGCCCTGGAAGCGCGCGATCACCGAGGCGTCCGCGAGGGAGGGCGCCTTGAGCAGCAGCTGCGCCTGCGGCAGGTCGCGCAGCAGCGCCGCCCAGAGGCGGATCGTGCGGGGCGAGAGCTTCATGATGTTGTTGAACGAGCCGAACAGCAGCGGCGCCTGCTCCGGCCGCGCCGGCGGCAGCGGGTAGTCGTCGACGGGACTCCAGCAGAAGACGCTGCCGGGCAGCTGGGCGATGCCCTCGGAGAAGAGTGGCGCGTGCTCGGCCGGGGAGACCACCGGATCGCCGATCAGCCAGTCGATGCAGGCGAGCCCGGTGGAGTGGGGATAGCCGAGGAAGGTGGCCTGCACCGGCGCGGCGCGCAGGGCGAAGACGCCGAGGCGGTGGGTGGAGGTGTGGCCGGCCAGATCGATCAGCACATCGATCCGCTCGGCGAGGATGCGCTGGCGCAGGGCCGGATCGCTGAGCGCGGCGCTCTCGATCCAGCCGGCGGCCGCCTCGCGGGCCCGTCCGGTGTACTCGTCGTGCATCGTGCCGGTGTGGATCACCGTGGTTGGGAATAACGCGGGATCGAGTCGTTCCAGCAGCGGCAGCATGAACAGGTTCACCGGGTGCTGGCGGTGGAAGTCGCCGGACACCAGGCCGATCCGCAGGGGCCGATCGGGATCGGGGCTGTTGGCGAAGGCCGGGGCGGCCGGCCCGATGCCGGCGTCGGAGGGGATGGCGGTGGCGGTGGTGGCGGCCTCGATCGGGGCGCAGAGCTGGCGATGCAGCGCCGCCACCTGCTCAGGCGTGCGGTCGTCCACGTAAAGCGAGGCCATGGCGATCGAGGAGGCCAGGCGGGAGCCGGGATCATTGCGTTCGCGGTAGTGGGCCTCGACGGCGGCCAGGTGGGCGGCGGCATCGCCGCGGCGACCGGGCAGGGCATCAAGCAGGTAACGGACCTCGCCGTGGGCGGGATCGTGCTGGAGGATGCGCCGGCAGAGCGCCTCGGCTTCACTGAGCTCGTACACCTCCCAGTGCAGCCGGGCCAGGGCCAGCAGGCTGGTTGGATCGTTGGGGGCGAGCTCCAGGGCCCGCCGCAGCACGGCGATCGCCTCCTGCCAGTAGTTGTGTTGGTATACCCGCTCGGCCAGCAGGCGCAGAAAGGCGGGATTGCTGGAGGCGGACGCCCGTGTGAAGGCGGCTTCGGCGGCGGCGCGGTTGCCGAGGCGCAGCAGGGCCAGGCCCAGCTGCAGCAGCGAGCCATGGCGGGATGGCCGGCGATCGATCAGCGGGCTGAGCGCCGCCACGGCAGCGCGGGCATCGCCGCCCTCCAGGCGCCAGACGCCGAGCCAGTGGCGGGATTCGCCGGGGATCGGCTCCAGCGCTTCGGCCCGGGCCAGGGCCCCGATGGGGCTGTCGGTGGCGGCCTGGGAGGGAAGGCCGTCGGCGAGGCGGACGGCATAGAGCTGGCTCAGCCAGTCGCCGGGGCAGGTGGCCAGCCAGGTTTCCAGCTCCTGCCGCCAGTGCTGGGCTTCGGCGCTGTGGGGATGCTGCAGCCAGGTATCCGCCAGGGCGGGACTGGGACCAGCGGGCTGGCGGAGGGAGTGGGAGGCAGGGCCGACCTGGCTCGACACCGCGCCGGGCTGCAGGCGTTGCCACTGGCTGGTGGCGTAAGCCCGGTGGGGCACGAGCCCCGCGGCGGCGTAGGCCGCGGCGAGGCCGCGCCAGGACGCGCTGTCGATGGGATGGGCCCGCAGGACGGCCCAGAGCCCTGTGATTTTCGGGGCTGTCAGCGCAGGCAAATCGGTTGAATCAGCCACGGTCGAGAGGGTGGAAGGCGTGGGCCTGGTTCGGGTAGGGGTTCCATTCACGACTCCAGGGCCGGGGCAACGTCTGTGGCCGCGAAGTCGTCGCCCTTGAACAGCAGGGGGGCGTTCAGGGCGCGGGCCAGGCCATAGCTGAAGCAGTCGCCCAGGTTGAGCCCCGCCGGGTGGCGTCCCTTGCCGAAGCGGCGCCAGCCTTCCAGGGCCCAGTGCAGTTGGTGTTGGTCAAACGGCATCACCTCCACCCTCAGGGCTGCCAGAGCCAGCTCCAGGCGGGATGCGGCGCTGAGACGCACGACTGCTGCCCGCGCCGCTGCGTCGAGCAGGGCCGACGTGTCGATCACGATCGCGCTCACACCGGCAGACCGTCCTCGTCGTACAGGGCGTCCTGGAGCTCCTTGCTGGTGCGGCCCTGCCATTCGGGGCGGGCGCTGGTGCGGGCACAGATGGCCTCAGGTCGTTCCGGGTTGGGGCAGCGCTCCAGCTCGGCCCGCAGGGCCTGGCGCACCGCATCGGTGACGCTGGTGGAGCGCCGCTCCGCCAGCTCCCGGGCCATGGCGTGCACCACGGGATATTTGATGTTCATGCCCATGGCGGGTCCCTCAAACGCCGGGGTAGAAATCGTTCCTAATTTTACCCGCTCTGACTTCGGCGTTGCCGCGTCGCAGGCGCTCAGCCTGGTCGTCGTTGCTTCAGACCAGTGACTTCGGGGCGTGGGAGGCGTCGGCATCGCCGCGACTGGCGGACTGCGCCCACCTGCGCAGTTGCTCCACACCGGCAGCAGCGTCGAATGGCTCGCCCCCGATGTGCTGGCGGCTCCGTGGTAGCGAATGATCTGACGATCCGGGCCCATGGTGGCCTTGCTGATCTCTCAATCCTTCGCGCTCTGTGTATGGGCGCCTGGTTCGCGGGCCTTCGGCTTCCCCCTGGCCTGAGGCAGGTTGGCTGCATCCCCGCCTGGGCAGACAGGGCAACCCAGGTAGAGTCAGTCATGGGTCAACATCTGGACTAAACTTGGTTGTTGCCGGGCGGCCTCCATGCGCACCGTCAATGTTCACGAGGCCAAGACCCAGTTCTCCAGGCTCATCGACGCCGCCCATGCCGGCGAAACGATCCTGGTGGCCAAGGATGGCAAGCCCTGGGCGCGGCTGGTGCCGCTGGAAACGGATCGACCGCGGCGGCAGCCCGGGCTGCTGCGGGGTCAGCTGCAGCTTCCCCCCATCGAGGTGCTGCTCGCCCCTCTACCGCCTGAGGAGCTCGACGCCCTCGAAGCCCCGTTGCCCTCTTGATGGCCCCCTCGCTCCTGCTGGACACCCATGCCCTGCTCTGGTGGTTGGTGGAACCCGAGAAGCTCTCCTCCCTCGCCCTGGCGGCCATCAACGAACCAGCGGCCACGATCTTTGTGAGCGCCGCCTCCGGCTGGGAGATCGCCACCAAAAGTCGCCTTGGCAAACTGCCAGGCGCCGAAGGGCTGCTTCAGGATCTGCCTTCCCTGATGCAACACCAGGGTTTCCAGCCGCTGGTGAGCCTCGATCCTGCGCTGGCCACCTTCCCCTGCCGACTGCTCTGGTGAAGGGATCAAGCCCATTGTCCTGCTCCGAGACCCATGGGCGCACCATGCGATCGCCCGGCCGGAACCCCGGGTGGGGGTGCCGACGGCCCAGCACGACCCAGGCGTCTCGGGCCTGAGCCGCTCTGGTGGAGTGATTCCTTGCTCCTGCCGCAATGGTCTCCGGGCATGCCCTCCGGGGCGCCAGGCCTGGTCGAGTCCGCTTAGCGTGAACTCATCGGTACCTTCTTCCTCAGCGGGCTCCATCACGGTTGCTCCGTTTCGTCCAGCGTCGGCGCGCCCCCCGCCTCGGTCCGCTCCCATGGCCAAAGGACTAGTGCCCATGGGTTTCCGCTTCTAACCTCGCACCATCGCGGCGAGGCGAGCTGATGGCGAGCGTGCAGGAGATTCGCTCACGGCTGCGCGGCCAACGGATTGAATCCCTGCGCAGCCGCATCGAGCCCCTGCTGGCCGAATGGCCTGAAGCCGAGGTGTGGCTGTTCGGTTCCCTGGCCCGGGGCGACTGGGATG
>JBIKTO010000274.1:0-4508 GCA_044348065.1 Cyanobium sp. | reverse complement strand
ATAGAGCTTCAGCCGCCGGTAGCCGTTCTCCATGGCGGTGCGCACGCCGCGCTGCAGATCCTCGTCGCTGAGGCCCTTGTTGATGATGTCCCGCAGCCGCTGGCTGCCGGCCTCCGGGGCGAAGGTGAGCCCGGAGCGGCGGGTGCCGCCCAGGATGTGGGCGATGTCGGCATCGAAGCGGTCCACCCGCTGACTGGGCAGGCTGAGGCTGACATTGGTGTGGGCCAGGCGGTTGCGCAGCTCCACCCCCACCGCCGGCAGGGCCAGGTAATCGCTGCAGCTCAGCGACAGCAGCGAGAAGTCGGCGTAGCCGGTGCGGCGCATCCCCTCCTCCACCGCCTCGATCACCGCCTCCGGCTCCACATCCCGGGCGGGGCGGGTGAGCATGCCGGGCTGGCAGAAGCGGCAGCCACGGGTGCAGCCGCGGCGGATCTCCACCGTCAGCCGGTCATGCACCGTTTCCACATGCGGCACCAGCCCCATCGCGTAGTGGGGCATCGGTGTGGCGGTGCGGCGTAGCGGCCGGCGGGGCACCCCCGGCTCCAGGGGCTCCAGCGTCACCCCGTCGCTGCCGGGGGCGTACAGGGAGGGCACGTAGACGCCCGGCACCTGGGCCAGATCCCGCAGCAGCTCGCTGCGCCGCAGGCCGGCGGCGCGGCCTTCGGCCACCACCAGGCCGATTTCCGGCAGCAGCTCCTCTCCGTCCCCCAGGGCCAGGAAGTCGAAGAAGGCGGCGAAGGGCTCGGGGTTGCTGGTGGCCGTGGGTCCACCGGCGAAGATCAGCGGTGGCGCCTCGGGATCGCCCAGCGGCCGATCGCCCCGCTCGGCGGCGCGCAGGGGGATGCCCGCCAGGTCGAGCATCTCCAGGATGTTGGTGGCGCCCAGCTCGTAGCTGAGGGAGAAGCCGAGGATGTCGAAGGCGGGCAGCGGTCGGCGGCTCTCGACGGCGAACAGGGCCTGGCCCCGCTGGCGCAGCCGGGCCGCCAGGTCGGCGCCGGGCAGGTAGGCGCGATCGCACAGCTGGCCCGGGAGAGTGTTGAGGATCGAATAGAGAATGATGTGGCCCAGATTGCTGGCGCCCACCTCGTAGATCTCGGGGTAGGTGAGCGCCCAGCGCACCGCCGCCGCGCTCCAGTCGTGCGACCAGTCGCGCTGAGCCACGCCGAGCTCGTTGCCCAGATAGCGGGCCGGCCGGGCGATCTCCAGGTCCACCAGGCTGTCGAAGTCGACCGGATCGGCGGCGGCGGAGCCAGCGGCGAGGCGGGAGGCCGGTGGGAGTGGGGCGGGCGGGGCGGCGGTCACGGCGGGTCGCCGGTCCGGCGGCGGCGGGGGATGACCCGATCGTATGCAGCCCCGGCGATGCCGGCGGCCGGCGGTGGCATAGGACAATCCCCTTTCACCCCAGCCCCGACGAGCGCCGCGATGGTCCAGGTCAACGCCAACTACCTCAAACTCAAGGCGGGCTATCTGTTCCCGGAGATCGCGCGGCGGGTGAAGGCCTTCAGCGAGGCCAACCCCGAGGCGCCGATCATCCGCCTGGGCATCGGCGATGTCACCGAACCGCTGCCTGAGGCCTGCCGTGCCGCGATGAAGGCCGCCGTTGACGAGATGGGCACGCGGGACGGCTTCCACGGCTACGGCCCTGAGCAGGGCTACCCCTGGCTGCGGGAGGCGATCGCCGCCCATGATTTCCGCGCCCGCGGCTGCGAGGTGAGCGCCGAGGAGATCTTCATCTCCGACGGCTCGAAATGCGACAGCGCCAACTTCCTCGACATCCTCGGCCCCGATAACCACATCGCCGTCACCGATCCGGTCTATCCGGTGTACGTGGACAGCAACGTCATGGCGGGCCGCACCGGTGAGGCTGACCCCAACGGCCGTTACGGCGGGCTGACCTACCTGCCGATCACCGCCGCCAACGGTTTCACCGCCGAGATCCCGGCCGAAAAGGTGGATCTGATCTACCTCTGCTTCCCCAACAACCCCACCGGCGCGGTGGCCAGTCGCGAGCAGCTGCGGGCCTGGGTCGAGTACGCCCGCGCCCACGATGCCCTGATCCTGTTCGACGCCGCCTACGAGGCCTTCATCCAGGATCCCCAGCTGCCGCACTCGATCTATGAGATCGAGGGGGCGCGCGAGTGCGCGATCGAGTTCCGCTCCTTCTCCAAGAACGCCGGCTTCACCGGCACCCGCTGCGCCCTCACGGTGGTACCCCGCGGCCTGAGCGGCAGGGCGGCCGATGGCTCGCGGGTGGAGCTGTGGGGCCTGTGGAACCGGCGCCAGTGCACCAAGTTCAACGGCGTAAGCTACATCGTGCAACGCGGCGCCGAGGCGGTCTACTCCCCCGAGGGCCAGGCCCAGGTGAAGGAGCTGGTGGCCTTCTACATGGAGAACGCCGCGATCATCCGCCGCGAGCTGGCGGCCGCCGGGCTGACGGTGTACGGCGGCGAGCAGGCCCCCTACGTGTGGGTGAGGACGCCGGAGGGGGTGGATTCCTGGGGCTTCTTCGACCAGCTCCTGGAGCGGGCCCACGTGGTGGGCACCCCCGGCAGCGGTTTCGGGGCCGCCGGCGAGGGCTACTTCCGCCTCTCGGCCTTCAACAGCCGCTCGAACGTGGAGGAGGCGATGCGGCGGGTGCGGGCCCTTTGAAGGGGCTCCCTAAAGTCGGTGTCCATGATGTCGTTGCCAGGCCTGCCGTGACCCTCTCTTCCGTCAGCGGCGCCCGCGCCAGCGAGACGCCCGCCGGCAAGCCCGGAGGCGCCGCCGTGATGGAGAAGGCGCCGGAGCGGGTGCGCAAGCCCTCCCCCCGCTACCGGGTGCTGCTCCACAACGACCCGGTCAACTCGATGGAGTACGTGGTGGTCACCCTGCGCCAGGTGGTGCCCTCCCTGAGCGAGCAGGATGCGATCGCCGTGATGCTCGAGGCTCACAACACGGGCGTGGGTCTGGTGATCGTCTGCGATCTGGAGCCGGCGGAGTTCTACTGCGAGACCCTCAAGGCCAAGGGGTTGACCAGCACGATCGAGCCGGAGAGCTGAATGGCGCCGCCGGCGGCCGGCCAACCTTCGGCCGTGGCCCGGCCCCGCTGGTGGGGCACGCTTCTGTACGTGCCGCTCCTCTATGGGGTGGGCTGGCTGGTGGTGCGCCCGCTCGCCTGGGTCGCCCCCCAGCTGCGGCCCGATCAGCTCGACCTGCTGGGGGTGGTGATGGCGTTCAGCCTGCTGCTGCTCAGCCTGCCCGACCGGCTGCGGCGGGTGTGGGGGGAGCCCAGGCCCTGGCGACGGCTCGGGTTGGCGGTGCCCCCCAGGCTGGCCCTGCGCGCCTGGCTGGGGGGCCTGGGCCAGGCCCTGCTGCTGCTCGCGGGGGTCGTTGTGCTCTTGCTTCTCCTCGGCCAGGCCCGCTGGAGCGGGCGGCTGGGCTGGGGGGAGGCGCTCAATGCCCTGGCCCTGCTGCTGGGGGTGGGCTTCGCCGAGGAACTGCTCTTCCGCGGTTGGTTGTGGGGGGAGCTGGAGCTGCAGCTGGGGCCGCGGCGGGCGCTGCCGCTGCAGGCCCTGATCTTCACGGCCCTGCATCCCTGGCATCAGCTGCCCGCCCCTGCGGCGATCGGGCTGTTCGGCGGGGTGTTGTTGCTCGGCCTGGTCCTGGCCCTGCAGCGGCGGGCCGAGGGCGGCCCGCTCTGGGGGGCGGTGGGGCTGCACGGTGGCCTGGTGGGGGGCTGGTTCGCCCTGCAGGGCGGTCTGCTGGAGCTGGCGCCTCGCCTGCCGGAGTGGCTCGGCGGCAGCGGCGGGCCCGGGGCGCCCAATCCCCTGGGGGGGGTGCCGGGTTGGCTGGGCCTGGGGCTGCTGCTGTTGCTGCGCCGGCGCTGCTGGTGAGGCCCCGCGTGGGGCCTCACCAGCGCACCGCGGTGGCCAGGGCCCGGCGGCCCTCCACCGGCGCGTGCAGGGCCTCCGCCAGGGGGGCGCGGCCGTAGTCGCGCTCCAGCAGATCCATCACGGTGCGGCCGAAATCGGCCGGGTTGCGGCGGAAGGCCTCCAGGCACACCCGCCCGAAGGTGCGGCCCATCGGCTCGGGGTTCCAGAGCAGCTTGCGGGCCGTCCAGGGCAGCATGCTCATCGGGTCGTAGCCCGGCTGGAGCACCCCCTGGTCGAAGGCGTACTGCTCCAGGTGGGTGTGGGGCTGGAGGCCGATGAAGAAGATCGCCGGCTCCACCTGGCGCGCCCCGAAGATCGCCTCCAGCTCCCGGTGGTAGGCCACGGTCTGGCGGATCGTCTCGGGCCGCTCGTCGATCACATTGAAGGAGTAGTTCACCGACACGTGGTCGCGGAAGCCGGCCTGGGCCAGCAACCGGCAGTTCTCGAGCACGGTGCGCAGGTTGTAGCCCATGCGCATCTTGCGCACCAGCTCCTGGGAGCCGGAGGTGATGCCGATCTCGAAGTAACTCATGCCGGTGGCCACCATCAGCTCCGCCAGCTCGGCATCGATGTTGTCGGCCCGGATGTAAGCCGCCC
>JBIKTO010000272.1:0-4519 GCA_044348065.1 Cyanobium sp. | reverse complement strand
TGCGCCGCTCCCTGGCCTTCGGCCTGCTGCTGCTGGCGGGCGGGGGTCTGGTGGCCCTGCCGCGCTGATCCCCGCAGCCGAGCGTGGAGGTCAGGGGGAGGCGGCGCCGAGCAGCAGGTCGAGGGTCTGGCGCGCCTGGGCCGTCAGGGCCGGTGGTGCCCCGTGGGCGTGCTCATGCAGGCAGGGCCGGGAAGCGGTGGGCCCGGGCGAGCCGGCGGCCTGGCCGCGGCGAAAGATCGTGCGGCCCTCCTTGATGGTTTCCAGCACGGCGATGTCCTTGAGGCTGGCGGGATCCACCGTGAGGGGATTGCGCTCCAGGATCACCAGGTCGGCCAGCTTGCCCACCTCCAGGGTTCCTTTGGTTGTCTCCTCCTTGATCTGCCAGGCGGCGTTGGCGGTCACGGCCCGCAGGGCCTGGTAGGGGGTGACGCGCTGGTCGGGGCCGATCACCTGGCCGCTGGCGGAGCGCCGGTTCACCCCCGCGTCCACCAGGGCCAGCACCCAGGGCTGGGGGGAGACCGGCGCGTCGTGGCTGAAGCTGAAGGGGATGCCGGCCTGGAGCATGCTCACGGCCGCCAACGAGGCGGCGGCCCGCTGCGGCCCCCAGAGCTTCACCACCGCATCGCCGCCGGGCACGATGCCGGAGGTGAGGAAGGTGGGCACCGCCCCCACCGCCTTCATCCGCCGGATCTGATCGGGCCGCAGGTAGCTGGCGTGCACGAACACCGGCCGGTGATCGGCCATGCCGTGCCGGGCGATGGCCGTCTCGATCGCCCGCAGGGCCTGCTCCGCGGCAGCGTCGCCGTTCATGTGCATGTTGATCTGCACCGGGCTCGTCCAGTACCTGTCAAACGCCGCTTCCAGCACGGCGTCGGGGATCTGCTGGTAGGCGCGGTAGCCGGGTTCGGCCCCCGGCGGCGGCACGGTGTAGGGCTGGCTCATCCAGGCGGTGGGCAGGGAGCCGTCGAGCCAGAACTTGATGCCCCCGAGCCGCACCCGGTTCACGTAGCGCCGATCGAGGTCGGGCCGCAGCGCCAGCAGCCGGCCGGTGGTGTCGCCCGGCCGGGCCGCGGCGGCGCTGACGATCCCCTCCTGGCGCTGGAAGCCGGCGTCGGCGCTGGGGTTGAGGCGGCCGTAGTCCCGCACCACCCTGGCGGCGGCCGCCGCCGTGGCGTCCACGTGGGAGTCCTTGGCACAGATGTAGAGATCCACCGTCAGCAGCCGCTTGTCGATGGCGTTGCGCACCAGCGAGATGTCGTCGCTGCCGAGGCCGACACCGCATTCCTGGGCCGTGGTCTGGCCGTAGCTGGCCCAGAGGGCGCTGGCGCCGGTGGCCACGGCATCGGCGGTGGCGCCGGCGAAGGCGGGGCGCTTCTCCCGCACCAGGTTGAGCGCCGTTTCCTCCGCCTTGCCCGCCAGGCTGCGGCCATCCGGGCCGCGCTCGAACTTGCCGCCGGCCGGATCGGCGCTGGTGGCGCTGATGCCGGCGGCGCGGAAGGCGGCGGAGTTGAGGGCACCCGCGTGGCCCGAGCTATCGACCACCATCACCGGCACGTCGGCCGAGATGGCATCGAGCTCGGCGACGCTGGGGTAGCGGGCCATGGCGTTGCCGTTGAAGCCGAAGCCCACGATCCACTCCCCGGGCGCCACTTTTCTGGCGTGCTGCTGCATGCGCGCCACGATCTCCGGGATGGTGGCGGCGCCGAAGAGATCGGCGTCGATGAGATTTTTGCCGAAGTAGATGAAATGGCCGTGGGTGTCGATGAAGCCGGGCAGCAGGGTGCGGCCCTGCAGATCCACCCGGCGGGCGGCGGCGCCGGCGGCGCGGATCGCGCCGGCCAGGGGGCCCACGTAGGTGATGCGGCCGCCCTGCTCCACCAGCGCTTCCACGGTGGTGGGCCGGGCTCCGGCCATGGTGAGGATGGTGCCGCCGCTGTAGAGGGTGGCGGCGCTGGGCGCGGAAGGCGGGGCGGCGAAGGCGGCGGGGGCAGCGAGCAGGCCGGCGGCGACGGCCAGGGCGAGGGGGCGGCGCAGGGCCGCGGCGGACGGCGGGTGGGGGCGGGCCATGGAGCGGGGAACGCGCAGTGCTGCGCCTGGAGATCGCTGTTCCCGAACCGTACGAAGCCCGCCGAGCCCCGGCCACAGCTGTGCGTTTTTTGAGCGCCCGCAGACCCGCCAGCGGAGCGTCCACATGCAGCTCCAGCGCCTGGCGACGCCCCTCCTCGCCCGGATCCTCACCGGCGGCCCTGGCAGCGGCCAGGGAGCGTCCATGGGCTTGGGGGGCGGGTGGCACCAGCCTGCACGCCCGACGGCGGATCGCAGCGCCCGACAGCGTGGACGGTGGCGCGATCCATGGCCAGGTTGGAGCTATCTCCCCTGCGCCTGGGTGCGGCCATGCCCCCCCTTCCCCGCACGCAACGACAGGCCCTGGTGCCGGCCACCCTGGCCCTGGTGGCCGCCGCGGGCCTCGGCCTGAGCCCGGCCCCCGCCCGGGCCAACACCCTGGTGGCCATCCATCGACTGGAGCAGCTGATCCAGGCCACCGGCACCGAAACCCAGGTGCGGGATGACTGCAGGCCCAACCACGCCGGGTACTACGAGCGGGATGGCCGGGGGATCGATCGCCTGGTGGTCTGCCGCAACAATGTGGACATGGGCGATGTGGAGGCTGTCTGGGAGGTGATGGCCCATGAGGGCACCCACGTGATGCAGGCCTGCAGCGGCGGCAACGCCCTGCAGGACACCCAGATGCCCCGAACCCTGCGGGAACTGCGCAGCCTGGCGCCCCACTACGCCAAGTTGATCAGCGAGGGCTACCACCCCCGCGACCAGCGGCTGGAGGCGGAGGCGTTCTGGATGGAGCTGCAGCCCGCCGAGGTGGTGATCGCCCTGTTCGAGAGCAACTGCCGGGGCAGGCTGCAGCAGGCGGCCCGCTGAGGCCACCGCCCGGCGCCCCTAGGACCAGTGCAGGGTCATCGGCACGGCGCCCTCCAGGCTGCGCTTGACCGGACACCCCTCGCCGGCGCGGATCAGCAGCTGGCGCTGCGCCTCCTCCAGGCCCGCGGGCAGCTGGATCCACACCTCCAGCAGGGCGATCCGCCGTTCCCCTTCGCTGGTCATCGTCTTCTCCACCCGCGCCTCGGTGCCCTCCAGGGGGATGGCATGGCGGGCGGCCACGATCCCCAGGATCGTGAGGATGCAGGTGCTCAGGGCGGTGGCCACCAGGTCGGTGGGGGAAAAGGATTCGCCGCGCCCCTGGTTATCGAGCGGCGCGTCGCTGAGCAGCTCGCGGCCGGAGCCATGGTGAACGGACCGGCAGCGCAGACCGCCTTCGTAGCGGCTGGTCATCACAGTCATGGCGGCGGCTCCTGGCTGCCCCCATGCTGGCTGATCTCCGCCAGCAACTCCCGCTGGCGCCGCGCACTCACGAAGCGATGGGCGGCCATGGCGCCGCTGACGGCGACGGGGGGCACGCCGATGCCGGGGAACACCCCGGCGCCGCAGAGCACCAGCCCGTCGATCGGGGTGCCGCCGCCGGGGAAGGGGCCGCGATCGGCGGGCCAGGCGGGGCCGTAGCTGCCGCGGGCCACCCGCAGGTAGCGGCGGTGGGTGAGGGGCGTGCCCTGCAGCTCCAGCACCAGCCGCTCGCGCCAGTCGGGCAGCACCCGCTCGAACACCTGGCCGAAGAGGGCGCAGCGCTCCCGCTTGCGCGCCTTGTAGGCGGCGCTGCCCGGCTCCAGGCCCTGCCAGAGCTCCCACGGTTCGTTGGCCGGGCTGTAGGCGTGGAGCCCCTGGTGGCCCGCCGGCGCCAGGGCTGGATCCAGCACCGAGGGCATCGAGAACACCAGCACGTTGCGCTCCGCCGTGATGCCCCGCCGCCAGTCGCCCACCCAGACGTGATGGATCGGCAGGGAGCAGGGCTCGGGATGGCGCAGGCCCAGGTGCCAGTGCAGGAAGCTGGCGCAGGCGGGGGTGGCCGCCTGGCGCTCGCGCCAGCGGGCGGGGGCGGCGTCGGGGGGCAGCAGGGCGAGGGTGTCCCAGGGGCTGGCGTTGCTGATCACGCCGCGACGGGCGCGGAGCTCCTCGCCGCCCTCCAGCCGCACCCCCACCGCCCGGCCGTCCTCCACCAGGATCCGCGCCACCGGCGCCCGCAGCCGCAGGACGCCGCCGTGGCGCTCCAGGCCGCGCACCAGGGCCTCGGCCACCGCGGGGCTGCCGCCGAGGGGGTAATCGAGGCCGGCACCGGGTTCGAACCATTCGCCGAACAGCGTCGCCATCGCCGCGGCGCTGGTCTGCTCCATCCCCAGGCCGGAGATCAGGAAGCAGAGCAGCTCGCACCAATGCAGCAGGAAGGGATCGCGCAGGTGGCGACGGGCGATGGGCCCGAAGGCGCCGCCGAGGGAGGCCAGCTGACCCGCCTGGCCCAGCAGGCCGAGGGCGCCGCCGGCCCCGAGACTGAGGGCGACGCCCGGCCCGGGGCGCAGGGCCAGCAGGGGCAGGGCGCGGGCGGCACGGCAGC
>JBIKTO010000019.1:0-13064 GCA_044348065.1 Cyanobium sp. | reverse complement strand
CTGCGGCGGCGAAGCGCGGGTGCACTATCGCTGCATCGCGCCGCCCGTTCACAACGACCCGGAGCTCACCGCGCTGGTGGCTGCCACCGCCGCTGAGCTGCTGGGGCGGGAGCGGGTGGAGTGGCTGGAGCAGCCCTCTCTCGGGGCCGAGGACTTCGCCCATCTGCTGGCCGAAACCCGCGGCACGATGTTTCGCCTCGGGGTGGCCGGCCCCCAGGGCTGCACCCCCTTGCACAGCAACACCTTCGCGCCGGATGAGGCCAGCCTGCCTGTGGGGGTGCGGGTGTTGACCCTCAGTCTGCTGCGGTGGATGGCGTCCCCCCGCTGATGATGCCCTCCGCATCCGGCCGGAGTGGCGCCCGGCGCCTCAAGGCGTTGCTGGCCCTCTCCTCCCCCCTGCTGATCCTGCTCTCCCTGGTGTGCCTGCTGACCCGCCCGGGCAGCGACCGCATCCAGGTGGTGCCCCCCCTGGCGATCGGCACCGGTCTGCTGGCCACCAGCTGGCTGCGCCGCCGTCGCCGTCGCCGGGAGATTCTGCGGGCCCTGCGTCTGTCCTAGGGACCCAGCCTCGGGCTAGCGTCGTCTCCTGGAGTGCGGCCGCGCGTTTGTCCTTGCCATCCCGTTCCGTTCTGGCGCGTCGTTGTCCGTCTGAGGGGGGGCGGCCGTGAGCGCCCCCGATCTGGAGCGCCTGCGCCAGGCCATCGCCTCGGGAGACCCCTCCCAGTCCATGCCCGCCCTGGCGAGCCTGCGGGAGGTTCCAGAGGCGGAGGCGATTCCCCTGCTGCTGCTGGGCCTCGAGCAGACCACCTTCATCGTCCGCTCCCTGGCCTGCGCCGGGTTGGGGGTGAAGCGCAGCGAGCAGGGCCGGGCGGCCCTGGAGCGCTCGCTCCGGCACGACGACGATGCCAACGTCCGGGCGGAGGCGGCCAACTCCCTCGCCAGCTTCGGGGTGGAGGGGGCCTGGCCGCTGCTGCGGGATGCCTTCCGCGCCGATGGCCAGTGGCTGGTGCGCTGCAGCATCCTGGCGGCCCTGGCGGAGCAGGAGGCGATGCGGCCGGAATGGCTGCTGGAGCTGGGCCAGCTGGCGATCGCCGATGGCGATGGCACGGTGCGGGTGGGGGGCGCGGAGGTGCTGGGTCGCCTGCTGGCCGATGGTCGTGGCGACGCGGCGGAGCTGGAGGCAGCGCGCCAGGCCCTGCGCACCCTCCAGGCTGATCCCGACCACCGGGTCGTGGCCGCGGCCCTCAACGGCCTGCAGGCCTGAAGCCGGCCACCGCCCGTGGCTGCTAGGTTTCAGTGGCCACTAGGGGTGCCCGGGGCCGCGATTGCCGCGTTCTTGCCGGGCTGAGATCACACCCTCCGAACCTGATCCGGGTCATGCCGGCGCAGGGAAGTGCGGAAGCGCTGCGATCCCGCTCCCCGGCAGGTCCCCCCGCCCATCCATCCCATGCGCCGTTCCTGGATCGAGAAGCGCCAAGGCCAGGTCAACGTCACCCAGATGCACTACGCCCGCGCGGGGGTGGTGACCGAGGAGATGGCCCATGTGGCGGCTCGGGAAAACCTGCCCGAGTCGCTGGTGCGGGAGGAGGTGGCCCGCGGCCGCCTGATCATCCCGGCCAACATCAACCACCCCAACCTGGAGCCGATGGCGATCGGCATCGCCAGCCGCTGCAAGGTGAACGCCAACATCGGCGCCTCCCCCAACGCCAGCGACGTGGGCGAGGAGCTGCGCAAGCTGGAGCTGGCGGTGAAGTACGGCGCCGACACGGTGATGGATCTCTCCACCGGCGGCGTCAACCTCGATGAGGTGCGCACCGCGATCATTGAAGCCTCCCCGGTGCCCATCGGCACCGTGCCGGTGTACCAGGCCCTGGAGAGCGTGCATGGCTCGATCGAGCGCCTGTCCGAGGACGACTTCCTGCACATCATCGAGAAGCACTGCCAGCAGGGGGTGGATTACCAGACGATCCACGCCGGTCTGCTGATCGAGCACCTGCCGAAGGTGAAGGGTCGCCTCACCGGCATCGTCAGCCGCGGCGGCGGCATCCTGGCGCAGTGGATGTTGTATCACCACCGCCAGAATCCGCTGTTCACCCGTTTCGACGACATCTGCGAGATCTTCAAGCGTTACGACTGCAGCTTCTCGCTGGGCGATTCGCTGCGGCCCGGCTGCCTGCACGACGCGTCCGATGAGGCCCAGCTGGCGGAGCTCAAAACCCTGGGCGAGCTCACCCGTCGCGCCTGGGCGCACGACGTGCAGGTGATGGTCGAGGGTCCGGGCCACGTGCCGATGGATCAGATCGAGTTCAACGTGCGCAAGCAGATTGAGGAGTGCGCCGAGGCTCCCTTCTATGTGCTCGGTCCACTGGTGACCGACATCGCCCCCGGCTACGACCACATCACGAGTGCCATCGGTGCCGCCATGGCCGGCTGGTACGGCACGGCCATGCTCTGCTACGTGACGCCGAAGGAACACCTGGGCCTTCCCAATCCTGAGGATGTGCGCAATGGCCTGATCGCCTACAAGATCGCCGCCCACGCCGCCGACATCGCCCGCCACCGCCCCGGCGCCCGCGACCGCGATGACGAGCTCAGCCGCGCCCGCTATGCCTTCGACTGGAATCGCCAGTTTGAGCTCTCGCTCGATCCGGAGCGCGCCCGCGAGTACCACGACGAAACCCTGCCGGCCGACATCTATAAGCAGGCTGAGTTCTGCTCGATGTGCGGCCCCAAGCACTGCCCGATGCAGACGAAGATCACCGACAAGGATCTCGAGGTTCTGGAGCAGGTGCTGGCGTCGCCCTCGTTGGTGCCCACCGTGCAGCAGGAGGGCTGAACCGCCAGGCTTGCCCTCAGCGCCAGCGCCGCCAGCTCAGGAGATTCCCGAGTGATCGCCGGTTCCAGAGGGCTCCCGGTTGCTGCGCCGAGGCCTCCAGGACCAGGCGAGCCACCTCCTTGAGCGAGGGGAGTCCGGCGAGCATGGAGAGGTCATCCTCCACCGCCTTTCGATAGCGGCTTCGCAAGGTCTCGACGGCAGCCGGAGCGTAGAGCTGGGGGTGATTGCGAATCGAACCCAGGGCGGCGAGCAGAGCTTTGCGGTAGAACCGTGTGCTTTTCGCCGCCGAATATCCATCCCAGGAATGGCCCTGTTGATGGCGGTGCACCGTGGCCACCGGCTGCTCCTGCTGACAGCACTGGATAGCGCCGGTCGCGGCGATGCGCATCCAGAGTTCCGTATCTTCCGCAACCGGCAGATCCGGGCGAAAGCTGCCGTAGAGCGTCAGGAAATCCCGCCGCAGCGTGATTCCGGAGGTGTGCCACCAGTCAGCGCAGAACAGCCACTCCAAAGGGGCCTGCTGGCAGCGGCGGATCGTGGCGGCGCTGGGAATGGAAACGGGGGTCTGGTCGTTGTCCCGCTCGATCAGCACCGGCTCATAGACCGCCTGCAGACCTGGATCGCTGGCGAGTGTTCGCAGGCAGTGGTCGAAGCGGTGGGGATGGTATTCGTCGTCGGAATCGAGAAAGGCCAGGTAGCGGCCCGTCGCCTCGGCGATGCCCAGGTTGCGACTGGCGCTGATGCCGCGGTTGTGGTGGCCCGGATGGCGCAGGGCGCGGACCCAGGCGCCGCGGGCCAGCGCCAGCTGCTGGATCAGCTCCCAGGAGCCATCGCTGGAGCCATCATCAATGAATAAAACCTCCAGGTTCGGATGCTGCGTGGCCTCAATGGAAGCGAGACAGCGAACCAGGAACTGGCACCGATTAAACACCGGCACAATCACCGAAACGCGCGGTTCGCTGTTGCTGGTGGCGCTCAAGTGGTGGGCCAGGTGAAGAAGATGTTGCCCCAGAAATCTTCGGGGATGGTAGTGTCAATTCGTTGGCCTTCGCGCAGGATGTGCGCCTGGTAGCCCAGGGAAAGCAGGTAGGAGGTGGTTGCACTGCTGGCTGCGGTCTCCACCATGACAAGCCGGGGATGCATCGCTTCGAAAACTTTTTTGCCGCCCTCGATCACCTGATCTTCAGCCTCTTCGACGTCGATCTTGACCAGATCCAGCCGCGGCAATTGCAGCCGTTCAACCAGTGCATCCAGGCTGGTGGCTGGGCAGGTGATCGACCGCTCCTGGGAGAGGTAGCCCTCCTGCCTGGCCATGTCATGCAGAACGATCGAGCCCAGGCCGCTGAGGTTGCCCACCGGATTCTCCATCGGCAGATAGAAGGTGACTTCCGAGACGCCGGGCCGGCAGAGGGCCTCATTCACCACCGTCACCGGCAGCTCAGGATTGAGGCTGGCGCTGTGGCGGATGCGTTCCGCCAGCTCGGGATTGGCCTCCACGGTCACGATCTGCTTCAGGCCGGGTTGACGGGCGGCCAGCAGGAAAGACCAGAAGCCGTGGTTGGCGCCGATGTCCAGCAGCACATCGCCTGCCCTGAGGTAGGAGGCGCAGTGGGCGATCTCCTGCTCCTCATAGAGACCGCGCTCGCCAAAGAGATAGGGCTTGAGCATGTGATCATTGAGATCACAGCGCAGCGTGATCGTGGGGCTGCCGATCCGCAGATTGGCTGGGCATGCCTTGGCCTGATCCAGGTAATGCTTGAGATAATCAAAGAGCCGCAGCCGCAATCCGCCGCCGGGCGGCTGGTGGGGGTTCAGCACGTAATGGTGCAGGCCGCTTCGGTAGATGAACTCGCCAAGCTTCACCCGTAATTGGCGACGAGTTGTACTCTCTGCCTGAAGCATTCTGCGAGAAAAACCTAGATATCAACCGTAGCACATCTTTGCGAATGCTTTTACTCCAGCTGCAGCACCCCGCGGTTCCGCTCCCGGCGCTGTTGCTCCTTGGCATCAAAGCGGGCGCGGCAGTCGCCCTGGGGCACGAGCACGCAGGAGACGTACTCGGAGGCTTCCGCCAGGGCGGCGCGGATCGCCTTGGCCGCCGGGGTGCGCTGCACCTGGGAGTTGCTCTTGCCGAAGTTGAGGGTGCCGGCCGCCCCGGTGAGCACCTGGCCGGTGCGCCCCATGTTGGGGAAGAGCAGCAGGGCGGCCCCCGCCACCGGCAGCAGGCTCACACCCTGCTCGCTGCGGCTCGCCACATTGCTGGCGCGGCCCTCCACCGTGCGCTGGCCCACCACTTCGCCCGTCGTGCTGTCGACGATGCGGATGTCGATGGCGACGTAGTCCTTGGTCTCCAGCTGGGCGTTGTTCTTGCCGAAGCCAAGCAGGCCGAAGTTGCTGGCGTTGCCCGCCTCGTCGGTGTTGGTTTCGTAGGAGGTGACCGTGCCCAGGATGATGTAGCGGGCGCCGGTCAGCTGGCCCCGCTTGGCGGCGTTGGGGCCCTTGCGCACCAGGCCCAGCTCCGCCATCTCCTGCTCGGAGAGCACGGCGTTCACATTGCTGCGCTCCACCACCTGCAGCGCGCCCGTGGCCTGGAGCTCATTGGCCAGCACGGATGCCAGGTCCGCCGCCACCGGACCCTGCCACCACCAGGCGGTTTGGGTGACGGTGTTCTTGAACTCCGGCACCGAGACCGTGGGCTTGGGCCTGGCCAGGGCCGCCGGCTGCAGGAGGCCGCTCCCGACCACCAGGCCCAGGCTCAGCAATCCAGTCAGGGTCTGCCGGAGGGGCGACCGCCGGCGGTGGGCAGGGGCAGTGGGAGCCATGGAGGCTTGAAGGGGCTTCCATTCAAGCAAGGGCGACCAGGTTCAAGCCAGTGGCGAAACTGGTCTGGTCAAGGGGTGAATTGGTAGTCCGGAACACCTTTGCGCCCCTGCGCGTTTCGGTTCACTGGTCCATCTCAGCCCCGCGCCGCTCACCCTTGGGTGGCCGCGCTCCCCCATGACCGCCTCTCTCCCCCGTTCGCAGGACTCCCAGGGCTCCGGCCCCAGGCCGGCGCCGATGTTCGAGCTCATCCCCTACGAGAAGTTCCGCGACACCCCCGCGGTGCGCTTTTTCGACATCACGGTGCCCACGTCCAACGCCCGCGATCTGGTGGTGCACAGCGGTCCGGCCGTCAGCCCCCCCGATGATCCGGCCACCGGAGCCTGGCAGTTCTACCTGCATCCCCACCAGGAGGACAACCTGCTGGCTCTGCAGGGTGGCCGTACCTTTTTCCTGGTCAACCTGGGCTGGAATTACCCCTTCCACATCGTGCGTCTGGAGAGCGGTGGCGACATCCTGCGCATTCCGCCCGGCACGTTTCACCGCTCCGTCTCCGATCCCGACGGCTCCCTGGTGCTCAACCAGGCGGTGAGAGAGGAGGGGGCCAGCATCCTGCGTGAGTTCCGCGTGTACAACAGCGCCCATATCCCCCGGCTGTTCGCCGTCACCTCCCGCACGGCGCCCCTGCCCAAGCTGCACGGCGTCAGCTGGTGATCGGCCCGTCCTCCAGGCGCAGGTCGATCGTCACGTCGCTGGGATGAAGCCGGCCCTGCCAGCCGGGAGCCTGTTCCGGCCAGGGCAGTTCCTCCTCCAGCGGCAGGAAGCGGTTGCCGCTCGGGTCGAGCTGGAAATTCTCTCTTCCTGAGGGGGTGCGCAGCTGCAGTTGCAGCGGCAGGTGGGGGCTGATCGCCGGGTGCAGGCACGGGTACAGCCGCTGCTGGCGATAGCGCACCGCCAGCAGGGCCTCGTCGCCGCTGGCCTCCGGCGGCGGCAACGGCAGGGGACGGCCGTTGAGCCATACCGTGCCACCGCGCCGGAAGGCCGGATCGGCACGGAGCTCGATGCGTCGCAGCGAGCCGTCCACGAAGCGGCTGGTGAAGCCACCTTCGCGGGGGAAATCGCAGATCAGGGGCCAGGGTTCCAGCGCCGGCCACAGCTCCAGTCGGCCGGCCTGGCCATCGGCCGCCCGCCAGTCCAGCAACGGCGGGAAGCGCCACTGCCAGATCTGCCGGAACGCCGCCACCTCCAGAGGCATGCCGTCGGCGGCGAGGCTGGCGAGGATCGCTTCCAGGTCGTCCCACAGGCGGCTGGGCAGCAGCTGGCGGTCGTGCAGTGCCCGGCCCCAGTCGCGCAGGCAGGGCGGACGGTGGGCCGGCTCCAGCAGATGGGCCGCCAGGGCGCTCCAGAGCAGGGCGACGGTGCCGCTCCAGGCCGCCTCCGGCAGGCTCTCCAGGGCGCGGAATTCCACCAGACCCAGGCAGCCGGCGGCGGTGCCGGGATTCCAGAACTTGTCGAAGCTGATCTCACTGCGGTGGTTGTTGCCGCTGCGGTCGGCGTGCAGGTGGCGCAGGGTTTCGCCGATCAGTTCGCGATGGTCGCCGCGGGGATCACCGTTCGCCCGATCGCCGGCCGCCTCCAGGCAGCGGTAGGCCAGCTCCAGATCCACCACCGTGCCCGCCGCCTCGTCGGGCCGCGGCGACTGGGAGGCGGGCCCGACGCAGGGAGGGCTGAACAGGTAGGCCAGGCTGGGATGGTGCTGCCAGTAGCGCAGGATCCCCACCAGCCAGGCCGGCCGGGGGAAGAAGGGATGGTCCGCCAGCCCCGGACCGCCCCAGAGCAGGTGGTTGCCCCCGCCGGTGCCCTGTTGCCGTCCATCGGCCTCCTCCTTCCAGCTGCGCAGCCCCACCGCTGCCCCCGCCGTCTCGATCCGCCGCAGCCAGCCGTCGTACTCAGCCCAGCTGTGGCAGATGGGCAGGTTGATCTCCAGCACGCCGGGGTCGGCCGCCAGCCCCAGCACCTGCCAGTGGCCGTCGCTGTCCCAGGGGAGCACGCCGGAAAGGCCGGGGGCCGCCAGATCCGCCAGGCTGTCGGCCACCGCCTGCAGCAGCTGGGTGAGGGGAACCCGGCTGAGGGGCGGCAGGAACAGCTGCCAGTCGTCCGGGCCGATCTCCAGGGTGAGCACCTGGCGGGGCACCGCTTCGGGCAGGTGCTGGAGGGGCAGGCGCAGGCCGGCGGGGCCCGGGGCCCCGCTGAGCTCCCGCAGCTCCTCCGCCAGCGGCCAGGGGTGGACGATCCAGCGGGCGCTGGCCTCCTCGTTGGCCGCCGGTTCGCTGCTGAGCGGGGCGGCCCAGACCCGCCGGGCGGGGTCGAGGGGATCGCGCAGCGGCACGGGCTGGAGCTCCAGGCCCAGCTGATCGCCCAGCCGTTCCAGCCAGTCGAGCGCCTGCTCCGGGGTCGGCACCCGGCCCTCCAGGCCCGGCTGGCAGGGGGAGGGCCAGCGCACCGGCGGGCTGCCGTCGACGCTGGTGACCATCCGCAGGGCCCAGCGGGGATTCACCTCGCCGTCGTAGCACTTGCCCGGGCAGTAGAGCAGCGTGCTGCCGGGCCAGGTGCGGAGCTGCAGTTCCCGGGCCAGGCGCCGAGCCACGGTGAGCTTCGTCGGCCCGTCGGCGCTGACGCTCCACTCCGCCCCCTCGGGCTCCAGCGGCACCAGGGTGGGCTCACCGCCGAGGGTGAGCCGAATGCCATGGGCGGCCAGGCGGCTCTCCGCCACCTGGGCCACCTCTTCCCTCCATCCCATCGGATCTCGAGGACTCAGCTGCCTCCGATCATGCTGCAGCTTCGGATCGGCACCGGCGTGACCTTCCAGATGCGCTCGGCGTATTCGCGGATCGAGCGGTCACTGCTGAAGAAGCCGCAGCGGGCGGTGTTCAGCAGCGACATGGCGCTCCAGCGGCCCTGGTCCCTCCAGGTGGCGTCCACCGCGTCCTGGGCGCGGCGGTAATCGCCGATGTCGGCCATCACCCGGTAGGGATCGCTGCCGCAGAGATTGGCGAGCAGGGGGTGGAAGAGCTCCCGATCGCCTTCGCTGAAGTGGCCCGAGCCGATCAGGTCGATCGCTTCCTTGCTGAGCGGTTCCTTCTCCAGCCAGGGCATCGGGTGATAGCCGGCCTGGTTGAGATCCACCAGCTCGGCGGCGGTGTGGCCGAAGAGGAAGAAGTTGTCCGCCCCCACCCGCTCGCGGATCTCGATGTTGGCGCCGTCGAGGGTGCCGATCGTCAGCGCCCCGTTGAGGGACATCTTCATGTTGCCCGTGCCCGAGGCCTCCATGCCGGCGGTGGAGATCTGCTCGGAGAGATCCACCGCCGGATAGATGCGCTGGCCCAGCTTGACGCTGAAGTTCGGCAGGAACACCACCCGCAGCCGCCCATCCATGGCCGGATCCATGTTGACGATGTCGGCGATGCCGACGATCAGGCGGATGATCAGCTTGGCCATCGCGTAGCCGGGGGCCGCCTTGCCGCCGAAGATCACCGTGCGCGGCGGCAGATCCTCACCGGCGCGCAGGCGCAGGTAGCGCTCCACGATCTGCAGGGCCGCCAGGTGCTGGCGCTTGTATTCGTGGATCCGCTTCACCTGCACATCGAACAGGGAGGCGGGGTCCACCAGGATGCCGGTGTCCTGGCGGATGGTGGTGGCCAGCCGCTGCTTGGCCTGCTCCCGCATCTGCCGCCACTGCTCCAGGAAGGCGCCATCGCTGGCCAGGGGTTCGAGGCGGGAGAGCTGGTCGAGCTCGCGGCGCCAGCCCGTGCCGATCGCGCCGTCCACCAGATCGGCCAGGCCGGGATTGGCCACCGCCAGCCAGCGCCGGGGGGTGACGCCATTGGTGATGTTGGTGAAGCGATCCGGCCAGAGAGCGGCGAAATCGTGGAAGAGGTTCTTCACCAGCAGCTCGCTGTGCAGCTGGGCCACGCCATTCACCTGATGGCTGCCCACCACCGCCAGGTTGGCCATGCGCACCTTGCGCTGCGGACCCTCCTGGATCAGAGACAACTTTTCGAGCAGATCCGGCCGGCCGGGGTACTTGAGGCGCACCAGGCGCAGGAAGCGGGCATTGATTTCGTAGATGATCTCCAGCTGGCGGGGCAGCAGATGCTGGAACAGCTCCAGCCCCCAGCACTCCAGCGCCTCCGGCAGCAGGGTGTGGTTGGTGTAGCTGATCGACGCCGTCGTGATCGTCCAGGCGGTGTCCCAGTCGACACCGTGCACGTCCACCAGCAGGCGCATCAGCTCGGCCACGGCGATCGCCGGGTGGGTGTCGTTGAGCTGCAGGGCGTACTTGCGGTGGAAATCGGTGACCGCCAGGCCCTGGCCCTTGAGGATGCGGAACATGTCCTGCAGCGAGCAGGACACGAAGAAGATCTGCTGGCTCAGCCGCAGCCGCTTGCCCTGCTCCATCTCGTCGTTGGGATAGAGCACCTTCGAGAGCGTTTCCGACTGCACCTTCTGCAGCACCGCCCGTGTGTAGTCGCCGGCGTTGAAGGAGGCGAAGTCGAAGGCGTCCGGCGCCTGGGCCGACCACAACCGCAGCGTGTTGGCCGTGTGCACCCCGTAGCCCAGGATCGGCGTGTCGTAGGCCACGCCGATCACCGTGTGGCCGCCGATCTCCACCGGATAGCTCCATTCCGGCCGGATCAGCTCCCAGGGATTGCCCCGCGCCAGCCAGGGGTCGGTGCTCTCCATCTGGCCATGGGAGCCGATCTGCTGGCGGAAGATGCCGAACTCGTAGCGGATGCCGTAGCCGATGGCGGGCAGCTCCAGGGTGGCCATCGATTCCTGGAAGCAGGCCGCCAGTCGCCCGAGGCCACCGTTGCCCAGGCCCGGCTCCGGCTCCTCGGCGATCAGTTTGTCCAGAGAGAGACCCAGCTCGGCGCAGGCCTCCTCCGCCTCCTTGCGGATGCCCAGATTCACCAGATTGTTCTCCAGGTGGGGCCCGAGCAGGTACTCCGCCGACAGGTAGACGGCGGTGCGCACGTGCTGGCTGGTGTAGGTCTCGGCGGTGTCGACCCAGCTGTGCAGCAGGCGGTCGCGCACCGCCAGGGCCAGGCACAGGTAGTGGTCATGGACGGTGGCCAGGGAGGGTGATTTGGCCTGGCTGGAGAAGAGGTGGCGCCGCATGGCCTCCACCAGCGACGAGCCGGAGGCGGCCGGTGTGGGGGGGGTGGACAGGGCCATGGGTGAACGTGGCGAGGGAGGATGGATCGTTCTGATGCCTTCTTGGCAAGGCCAGCAGGGCGGTGCTGCACCAACCGCTACCGACCGGGCGGTCTTCAGATGAGCGTCAGCTCGCCAGCACCTCCGCCTCGATGGTCCAGCCCATGTCGCTCTTCACCTGGGCAGGGCCGGAGAAGGTGCCGTTGACGGCCGCGGTGAGGTGGGGCCGGGAGGAGGTGGCCAGCACGATGTAGCGGTCGTCGATCGCCCCCTTGCCGCTGGGGTCGAAGCCCCGCCAGCCCGCCCCGGGCAGGTACACCTCCGCCCAGGCGTGCAGGTCGTAGCGCTTCGGCCTGGGCTCCACCAGGTGGTAGCCGCTGACGAAGCGGGCGGGAAGGCCGACGCAGCGGCAGGCTTCCACCATCAGCATCGCCAGATCCCGGCAGGAGCCCACCCGCTCCTTGAGGGTGCGGCCGGCGGGCCAGGCGGGGCCCAGGTGGCGCTGGGTGTACTTGACCCGGTCCTGAATCATGGCCACCAGCTGGCTGAGGAATGGCAGGGCTCGCTGTTCGCTGCCCATCAGCGCCTCCTGGGCCAGATCCACCGCGGCGGGGTCGTGCTGGCCATTGGGCAGCCAGCCGAGCAGGGCGCCGCTGAGGTCGAGGTTGAGGCGGCCGGCGGGATAGGGCAGCTCCGGCTCCTGCTCCTCCAGGCACATCTCCAGGGCCGGGGGGGGCTGGGTTTCCACCTCGCTCACCGCCCGCAGCAGGAACACATCGGTGCTGCCGCAGAAGCGGGCCCGCAGGATCTCATCGCCGCTGGCGGCCAGCAGCGGAAAGAGGCTGGCGGGCTCCGGGGTGATCGAGAGATCGAAGTGCAGCAGCCGCTGGAAGCCATGGCCGCGCGGCTTCAGGCAGAAGCGATGCGGGCCGAGCAGGACAGGGGCGCTGTAGCGGTAGGTGAGGCTGTGGCTTACGCGGGCGCGCATGACGGCTCGGCACTGTCCTGGCTGTCGCCGCTGCTGGCGGCGATGAAGTAGCGCTGCTCGATCAGCCGGTGCATGCGGTTGAAGTCCTGCTGCAGCTGGTCGATCGCCTCGTGCAGCCCATGGGCGACCAGCTCCTCGATGCGGGTGAAGCTCCAGCGGGCCAGGGTGAGGCCGGTGAGGCATTCCAGTTCGTCCGGTGGGCCTGGCAGGGAGGTGCCGCGGATGATGCGCAGGGTTTCGCTGATCCGCTCCAGGCAGTAGCGCACGGAGCGGGGGAAGTGGGGATCGAGCAGCAGGAAGGAGGCCACCGCCTCCGGCGCGATCGCCCGCTGCTGCGACTGACGGAACATCTGGTAGGCGCCGGCGCTGCGCAGCAGGGCGATCCACTGCAGCTCGTCGAGCACGCCGCCCACGCTCTCGTGGATCGGCAGCAGCAGGAAGTACTTCACATCGAGGATGCGGGTGGTTTTCTCGGCCCGCTCCAGCAGGCGTCCGAGCCGGCAGAACTGCCAGGAGAGATCCCGGCTGAGGGTGGCGTCGGTGATGCCGTAGAAGAGCTGGCAGGAGCGCCGCACCTCCCGCAGCTGCTCCTGAGGCGGTTGCTCCCAGAACTCCGGCTCCTGCAGGGTCCAGTAGGTGCCGTTGAGCTGCTCCCACATCTCGGTGGTGATCACATCGCGGATCTGGCGCGCGTTCTCGCGGGCGATGGCGATGCAGTTCACCACGCTGCTGGGGTTCTTGGGATTGCGCACCAGGAACTCCACCACGTCGTCGGGGCTGACGCCGCTCTGCAGCGCATCAAACAGCTCCCGCTCGCCGCTGGCTTCAATCAGGGGCAGCCAGGGCTCGGCGCTGCCGGGGGGACAATCAAGGGCCAGGGCCTCGCTCACCTCGACAAAACGGGCGACGTTCTCGGCGCGCTCGATGTAGCGGTGGATCCAGTAGAGGGAGTCGGCGACGCGGCTCAGCATGAGAGGTCATCCACGATCCAGGTGTCCTTGCAGCCGCCGCCCTGGGAGGAATTCACCACCAGGGAGCCGCGCCGCAGGGCCACGCGAGTGAGGCCGCCGGGCGTGACCCAGGCGCCCTGGCCCCGCAGCACGTAGGGCCGCAGGTCCACATGGCAGGGGTAAAGCTCCCCTTCGCTGAGGGAGGGAACGGTGGAGAGCTCCAGGGTGGGCTGGGCGATGAAGTTGCGCGGATCGG
>JBIKTO010000270.1:0-4545 GCA_044348065.1 Cyanobium sp. | reverse complement strand
AACTTGGGCAATAGTCAGCCCAGCCCGCTGCAGCGCTGTCTGAAGCACGACGTGACCTGGGTGGACCTCTCCGCCCTGGCCCGCCGCCGCGATCTCGATCCCGCCCTGGCCCTGCTCACCCTGCCGGTGCGACAGGAGCAGGAGCTGGCGCCCTGCAGCCAGCGCATTCTGGCGTTGAGGCCGGATCTGATCGAGCTGATCCTGCCTATTCTTTCGGAACGTTTTCAAGGTCTTACCTCCTCCCAGATCATGGCCACCCTCGGCATCTCCAAGGACTTCTGGCGCCACACCCGCGCCTTCCAGGACATCCTCGCGGAGGGGCGCCAGAAGGGCCGCCGCATGGAGGCGCTGAACCTGGAGCAGATGGAGGCCTTGGCTCTGGATGTGCTCGATTTTCGCAATGGCGAGGACTTGGCCGCCTGGCCGGAGTGGCAGGAGCGGGTCACGCTGGTGCTGGAACAGCCAGAGACCATCAAATAACGCCTGCGGGCCCCGCTTCGTCGGGGTGCCAGCGGATCGCCAGCTGGTCGACGAATTGTTCGCTGAACATCGCCTGGAGGCCTCGTTTTCAGTGGCAGGCGCCTGGTTCCGAGTGGTGAATGGGTGCCTGGCTGCTGCTGTGCTCACGTGTATGAACTTGGGCGATTTGGTGCAGAAATCGCCAATTGCTGGCGTCAAGGTAGAGAGGCCGAGAAAAGTGCTGCCCATAGCACCGGCGCAAGTCCAACAATTCCACGATGAATCAAGCCAACTTGCACTTTATGCCCACCCTTGCGCCTGCTTGATTTTCTCAACTTGGCTTGTCTTTACCCAAGCGCAAACCACCAGCCATGAAACTCGGCTCCGCCAACGATGCCCGGCTGCCTGCTAGAAGTTTTCTCTGCCCCGCCTGAGCCGCGGCGACACGGGCGGGAACCACCCCCCAGCATCCGCGCTTGACCCTCTCCTCCAGCGGCCAGGAATCCGAGGTCACCAGGCTGCTGCGCCGGGCCCTCGCCGAGCGTGGACCCGATCCAGGCCTCTGGTCCGACCTGGGCATCGCCTACCGCCAGATCGACCGGATGGAGCCAGCGATCGCCTGCTTCCTGGAGGCCGAACGCCTGGATCCCCACAACCCCACCTGGCGCCTGCACACCGCCAACGCTCTGGTGGAGAGCGGTGATCTGGAGAGCGGCCTGCGCCGGCTGGAACAGCTGCTGGCCGACGACCCCGCCAATCCCCAGGCCCACTGGCAGCGGGCCTATGCGCTGCTGCTGCAGGGGCGCTTCGCCGAGGCCTGGCCCGAGTTCGCCTGGCGCTGGCGCTGGCCCAGCTTCCCCTCCCGGCGGCTGCCGACCCTCCAGCTCCCCTGGGATGGTCGCAGTCCCTGCCGGCTGCTGCTGCTGTGGAGCGAGCAGGGGCTGGGGGATGCGGTGATGCTGGCGGGGCTGATCCCCGAGGCCAGGAGCTGGCTGGCGGAGCGGGTGGCGGAGTTGGCGCTGCTGGTGGATGGTCGGCTGGTGGGGCCGCTGCAGCGGGCCTGGCCGGATCTGACCATCCACCCCTGGCAGGCCGATCCGCAATCCCTCGACTGGGATCAACATCTCCCGCTGGGGGATCTGGCCCCGCACCTGCTGCCCAGCGCCGCCAGTTTCCAGGTGGCCCAGGCGCCCTGGCTGAAGCCGGACCCGGCCCGCATCGCCACCCTGGCGGCGGCCCTACCCCCAGGGGCGGCCCTGCGCTGCGGCCTCTCCTGGCGCAGCGAAGCCGCCACTCTGGGTTCACGCAAATCGGTGCCCCTGAAGGCCCTGGCCGAGGCGGTGGCCCTACCCGGCGTGCAGCTGGTGTGCCTGCAATACGGAGCGGTGAACGAGGAGCTGAGGGCGCTGCGCCAGGACACGGGGATCGAGGTGCTGGGGCTGGCCGGCCTGGATCTGCGCGACGATCTGGATGGGCTGGCGTCGCTGATCAGCTGCTGCGACCTGGTGATCACGATCTCCAACGCCACCGCCCACATCAGCGGAGCCCTGGGCCAGGCCACCTGGCTGCTGCTTCATCAGGTGCCCTACTGGCCATGGCGACTGGAGGGTCCAACAAGCCCCTGGTACCCGAGCCTGCGGCTGTTCCGCCAGGGCCAAGCAGGTGACTGGCGGGAACCGCTGGCCCTGCTGCGCGCAGCGCTGCTGCATCGGCTACAGATTGCAGGAAATGCATGTTCTGACAACGCAACCGCCAAGCCGTAGGGTTATTAAATCTGGGCCAATCTTTGCCAACATGACGAAGCTGCAGCAAGCCCTTCAGAGCATCGCCGGCGATCTCAGCCGCTTGGCCCGGGGCAGCGGTTTCTGGGGGGTGTTTGCCGATGTCTTTGGGGCCGGCTATGGCCAGTCGGCGGCCCATGCCATTCAGGCCCAGCTGAGCCGTGGCGATCTGAGCCAACTTGCGCGGGTGGAGGTGGTGAGTGCGGCGGTGCTGGGGCCCGCCCGGGCCGCCTATGCCAGCGCCAACGGCACCATCTATCTGAGCGATCGCTTTCTGGCGGAAGCCAGCCAGGCCCAGCTGCAGGCGGCTCTGCTGGAGGAGATCGGCCACGCCATCGATGCTCGGGTGAATGCCAGCGATCGGCCCGGCGACGAAGGGGAGCTGTTTTCCCTGCTGGTGCGCGGCCTCACCCCCACCGCCAGCGAGCGGCAGCGCCTGCTGGCGGAGGACGATCGCCGCACGATCACGATCAACGGCTTGACCCTGCAGGTGGAGCAGGCGGCACCGGTGGTGTACGAAACCACCAACGTGGGGGTTGCCAGCCCCGCTGAAAGCTCCTCCTACTCCTACAAGATCTCGGGCACGAATGCCATCTGGGTGGAGCAGAGGCGCGCCAACCGTACGCTGCGCCTCTTCAATGGCACGAGCAGCAGCACCATCGCCAACAGTGTCTATAACGACTTTGGCGACATCGCCATTTCCGGAGCCACGATCGCCTACACCAAAAGTGATGGCCAGGATCTGGAGGTGTATCGCTTCAGCGCCGGTGTCACCACGAGGTTGACCAACAATACCAATCGTGACGGCGGTTTGCTGGTCGACGGCAACACCATCGTCTGGCAAACCTTTGATGCCACTGACATAGGAGAGATCTACCGCAACAACGGCACCACCACCACCCGCATCACCACCAACACGGTGCAGGAGGAGGATGTGCAGCTTTCGGGCAACCAGCTGCTGTGGGCCGGCTCCGATGGCAACGATTACGAGATCTACATCAACGATGGCACGACAACACGCGCCCTCACCAACAACGCGGTCGATGACTACAGCCCCGTGCTGAGTGGCAACCGGGCGGCGTGGTTCCAGTGGAATAACAACCAGGAAAACCTCTTCTTTTACGACGGCAGCACCGCCAGGCAGATCACCACCAACCTCGACATCTCCGATCCGCTCATCGCAGGCTCCAATCTGGTCTACAAGCAGACCAGCACCTCAGGAACAACCTCGCTTCAGTTTTATAACGCCACCACCGGACTCACAAGCCAACTCAGCACCAACCTGGATTCCTACAGCTCAGTAAAAGCCAGCGGCAATCTGGTGGCCTGGCTGGAGCCTGGCACACAAACAACATCTTACGGCCCCAGTCCCTCGTCGCTGAAATTGTTCAACGGCACCACCACAACCACTGTTGCCACCAATGTTCTTGAGGATTCGGGAAGCTTTGGCTATGAATCGTCGAGCAAATTCGCCCTGCGGGGCTCAAAGATCTTCTATCTTGGCAAGTCAGCTGGCGCCAGCGACTACAGCGGCGAACTCTATCTTTATGATGCCGCCAGCTCCGCCCCGGCCAGCACCCAACTGACGGTTGGCGAAAGGGATTATGAAATTACAGCCCTTGGCGTGACTGGGGACCGCATCCTCTGGTCCGATGGTTCCGCTCTCAAGCTCACCCAACCCAGCACCAAGCCGATCCTCTCCTTCAGCAGTGCCTCGATCTCGGTGGTGGAGGGCTTCACCTCTCCGCAGAATGCCAGCCTGAACGTCAGGCTTTCCGCCGCCAGCAGCGTACCGATCACGGTGCGCTACGAAACCTCTACCAATTTCGACAATATCAATCCCGCTTCTTCCTTCGTCGACTTCACCCAGACTTCCGGCACCCTCACCTTTGCCGCCGGCGTCACGAGTCAGGCCATCAACGTCCCGATCCTCAATGACACCTGGCTGGAGAACGATGAGGCTTTTCGCGTGCGCCTTTTCGAGCCCAGCAATGCCGTGCTGGTGCCCGGTCAGGACACCGCCACGGTCACCATCAGTGACACCTGGCAGACCACCGGCGCCAATGGCAGCAGCTTCACCCTGCCAGCGGGCGTGGAAAACCTCACCCTCACCGGCAGCACCAAAATCAACGGATCCGGCAATGCCGGCAACAACGAGATCCGCGGCAACAGCGGCAACAACCGGCTGAGCGGCGGCGGTGGAGTCGATACTTTGATCGGCGGCCTTGGCAATGACACCTATATCGTCGATAACAGCTCCACTAATATCATAGAGACCGGAGAAGGAATTGACTGGGTGGAATGG
>JBIKTO010000018.1:0-13146 GCA_044348065.1 Cyanobium sp. | reverse complement strand
GGTGGCTCCCCCGGGGGCGGTGCAGCAGTTGCGCGAGGCCCTGGCCGAGCGCCAGCCGCGGCTGAGGATCGTTTCGCCCGCGCCGGAGGCGCTTCTCCCCGCCGGCCCCTGGACCCTGCGCCTGCAGGTGGAGGACTGGCCCCTCGTGGAGGGGGGGGCGCTCGGGCTGGGCCCCCATCTGCTGGTGGCCATCGATGACGGCGAGCCCCTGGTGCTGACCAGCCCGGAAACCACCCTGCCCGAGCTGTCGCCCGGCAGCCACCGGCTCACGGTGATGGCGGCGCGGCCCTGGGGGGAAGTGGTCAAAAGCCCAGGCGCGATGGCCCAGATCCGCCTGCACCGCACAGCCGTCAATTCCCTGGCCCTACCCGAGCCTGGGACAGCCCAGCTGCTGGCGGTCAGCCCCGGCGCGGCGGCGGCGGAGCCGCTCCTGCTCGACTGGTTGCTGATCGACGCCCCCCTCCAGCACCTGCGCGACGACGATGCGCTCTGGCGGCTGCGGGTGACGGTGAACGGCGACTCGTTCCTGGTGGACCGCCAGACGCCGCTCTGGCTGCGGGGCTGGCGTCCGGGCGGCAACGCCCTGCAACTGGAGCTGCTGGACGGTCGGGGGGAGCCCCTCAACCCCCCGTTCAACAGCCTGGTCCGGGAGGTGCGGCTCGATCCCTCCCGGCCCCGGCCCGCCTGGCAGGGGGCGTCGCTCTCCGACGCCGACCTGGCCATCCTGCTGGGTGAGGCGCCGCCCGCCGTTGAAACGCAGGAGCTCCAGGAGCTTGCCCCAGCTTCAATCCCTGCTCCCACCTCGGCCCCTCCTGCCACCCCGGCACCGGCCGGGCCCCAGACCGCCGCCGAGTCCGAGCCCGAGCCCGAGCCAGAGCTCCAGCCAGAGCCAGAGCCAGAGCCAGAGCTCCAGCCGGAGCAAGCGCCAGCGCCGGAGGCCGACCTGCCCCCGGCTCCCCCGCTGGTGGCACCAGCCGAGCCGCCGGTGACCGAGCCAACCGTCCCATCCCCCGTTCCCGACGACCTCCCCCCGATGGCGGCACCAGAACCAGACCCCGTCCAGGCCTCCCTGTCGCCCACCCCCACCCCGGCCCGGGTGGAGGTGAACGCCGATGGCACCCTCCGCCGGGATCCTCCGACTGGACCGCTGACGGCCTGGCGCGAGCGGCTGGCGCGATGAGGGGCGAGCCAGGAGGAATCATCGCCCTGGGCTTCAGCCCCGCGGCCGAGGCGGTGCTGCGCCAGCTTGAGCAGGGCGGACTGACGACGGACATCCACCGGGCCTGGGAGGGGCACGGGGAGAGCGGCCCCTGGCTGGCGGAGCGCTGGGGCAGTGTGTCGGCGGTGGTGGCGGTGGGGGCCTGCGGCCTGGTGACCCGCCTGATCGCCCCCCTGCTGGCGGGCAAGGCGTGCGATCCGGCGGTGGTGGTGCTCGATCCCCACGGGTGTTACGCCATTCCCCTGCTCGGGGGTCACGGCGCCGGTGGCGAAGCGCTGGCCCAGCGGCTCGCGGCCCTGCTCGGAGGGCAGGCGGTGCTCAGCGGCGCCAGCGGCGCGGCGGGCCGGCTGGCCCTCGATGCCTTCGGCAGCGCCTGGGGCTGGCGGCGGGGCAGCGGCGACTGGCGCGCGCTGATGGTGCGGGCCGCCGGCGAGGGTCCGCCCCTGGTGGCCCAGGAGAGTGGCCTTGCCCTCTGGCGGGAGCTGCCCGCCGCCACCGGCCTGGCCTTTTCCGCGCCCGCCGGCATCCCGGGGCCGGCGGACGGCGCGGACCTGGTGGTGAGCCACCAGCTGGGGGAGGGTTGCCGCTGGCATCCCCCCTGCCTCTGGATCGGCCTCGGTTGCGAGCGGGACACCAGCGAGAGCCTGCTGGAGCGGCTGCTGGAGACCACATTGCGCCAGCACGGTCTGGCGGTGGAGGCGGTGGCCGGGCTGGCCAGCGCGACCCGCAAAGACGATGAGCCGGCCCTGCTGGCCCTGGCGGCCCGGCGCGGCTGGCCGCTGCGGTTCTACGAAGCGGAGCGGCTGGCGGCGGTGCCGGTGCCCACCCCATCAGCGGTGGTGGCCCGGGAACTGGGAACCCCCTCGGTGGCGGAGGCCGCCGCCCGCCTGGCCGCCGCCGAAGCGGGCGGAACGCCGGCCACCGCTGCGCCCCTGCTGGTGGCCAAGCAGATCGGCCGGGCCGAGCCGGGCGAGCGGGGGGCGGCCACCCTGGCGGTGGCCCTCGCGCCCCAGCAGTGGGCGCCCGCCCGGGGGGCGCTGCACCTGGTGGGCAGCGGTCCGGGGCGCCTGGATGCGCTCACGGGCGAGGCCCGTGCCGCGCTGGCGGCGGCGACGGTGTGGGTGGGCTACGGCCTCTACCTCGATCTGCTCGAACCGCTGCGGCGCCCGGATCAGCTGCGCCGCGACGGGCGGCTGACGGAAGAGCGGCAGCGCTGCGCCGAGGCCCTGGCCCTGGCGGAGCAGGGGCTGACGGTGGCCCTGGTGTCCTCCGGCGACAGCGGCATCTATGGCATGGCCGGGCTGGCCCTGGAGCTCTGGCTGCAGCGTCCGCGGGCCGAGCGCCCCGCCTTCGCGGTGCATCCGGGCCTCTCAGCCCTGCAGCTGGCGGCCGCCCGGGCGGGGGCGCCGCTGATGCACGACTTCTGCACCATCAGCCTGAGCGACCGGCTCACTCCCTGGGAGGTGATCGAGCGCCGCCTGCGGGCCGCGGCCGCCGGCGATTTCGTGGTGGCGCTCTACAACCCCCGCTCCCGCGACCGCGACTGGCAGCTGGAGCGGGCCCGCGACCTGCTGCTGGAGGGTCGGCCCGCCAGCACGCCGGTGGTGCTCGCCCGGCAACTCGGCCGCGATGGCGAGCAGGTGAGCCTGCACGAGCTGGGAACCCTGCCCATCGAGACAGTCGACATGCTCACCCTCGTGCTGGTGGGGAATTCCTCCAGCCGGATGCAGGACGATTGGATGGTGACACCCAGGGGCTATCCCGGGGCGGAGCTGAGCTGAAAGCCTGAGGGGTTCAGCGGTCAATCGGGATGACAGGATTCGAACCTGCGGCCCCTTCGTCCCGAACGAAGTGCGCTACCAAGCTGCGCTACATCCCGATGGCTGGAGTGTAGGGGATCGGTGGCCGCTGGGGACCGGGCGAAAGGGCTTCCTAGAGTCGCAGCGATCCCGCCCCGGCCCTGTGACACCCGCCGATCCCCCGCCCGTGTCCGCCGCCGCGGCGCCCCCGGTAGCCGCCACCCGCAAGCCGGAGTGGCTGCGGGTGAAGGCGCCCCAGCGGGAGCGGATCGGGGCGGTGGCCGACCTGCTGCTCGACCTGAAGCTCAACACGGTGTGTCAGGAGGCCAGCTGCCCGAACATCGGCGAATGCTTCGCGGGCGGCACCGCCACCTTTCTGATCATGGGCCCCGGCTGCACCCGGGCCTGCCCCTACTGCGACATCGACTTCGACCGCAGCGTGCGGCCCCTCGATGCCAGCGAACCGGAGCGGCTGGGGGAGGCGGTGGCCCGGCTGGGCCTGCGCCATGTGGTGATCACCTCGGTGAACCGGGACGACCTGGCCGATGGCGGAGCCCGGCAGTTCGTGGCCTGCATCGAGCAGGTGCGGCGGCGCTCCCCCGCCACCACGATCGAGCTGCTGATCCCCGACTTCTGCGGCGACTGGCAGGCCCTGGCGACGGTGATGGACGCGGCCCCGGATGTGCTCAACCACAACATCGAGACGGTGCCGCGCCTCTACGGGCGGGTGCGGCCCCAGGGCCTCTATGGCCGCTCCCTGGAGCTGCTTCGGCGGGTGCGGCAGGGCTGGCCGCGGACTTACAGCAAGTCGGGGCTGATGGTGGGGCTGGGTGAGAGCGACGAGGAGGTGCTGGCCGTCCTGGCCGACCTGCGCGACCACGCCGTCGACATCGTCACGATCGGCCAGTACCTCTCCCCCGGGCCGAAGCACCTGCCGGTGCAGCGCTTCGTCAGCCCGGAGGGGTTCGCGGCGTTCCGGCGCCACGGGGAGGAGGAGCTGGGCTTCCTGCAGGTGGTGAGCAGCCCGCTTACCCGCAGCAGCTACCACGCCGGAGAGGTGCGGCGGCTGATGCGGGAGCATCCCCGCCCCTGATCGCTCAGGATCCCGGCTCGCGGCTGGCCCGGATCCATTCGCGCAGCTGTTCCGCCGCCACCTCCCGCCCGCCAAGGCCGAAGGCGACAGCGCCGGCCACCGCCACGGACCCCAGCAGCAGGCCGAACGCGAGGTTGACGATGCTGGAGGCGACGCCGATCTGCTCGAGGGCCATGGCTCCGGTGAAGATCACGATGGCCACCCGGCTGGTGCGGGCCAGGAGCTGGGCCTGGGGCCCTCCGGAACTGCCCACCAGATGGGCGGCGAGGTTGGCGAGATAGAGGCCGACGGCAAAGACCACCAGACCGGAGAGAATCTGGCCGAACAGCTTCAGCAGACCCTGCATGACCTCGGTGAGGGCGGGCAGTGCGAGCACATTGGTGGCCGCGACGGACGCGAACAGCAGGATGCCCACCAGAGTGACCACCCCGAGCACGTCGGAGGGCGAGCGCTTGGCCGTGCCCTCCGGCTGGCTGTTGGCGCCTTCCGCCAGATCGGGCATGCCGAGCCAGTGGAAGATGCCGTCAAAGCCGATGCCCGCCAGAAGCCTGGCCACCAACTGACCCGTGAAACGGCCCACCACAAAGCCGGCCACCAGGATCAGGGCGGCGGTGAAGATCTGGGGCAATGCCGTGAGAATGCGGTCCAGCATCGCCGTGGCCGGACCGGAGACGGCAGGAATGGCCAGAGCGTCCAGGCTGGCCGTGGCCGTTGGGATCAGGATCAGCACGTAAACCAGGGTGCCCGCCAGCCAGGAGAGCGACTGTGCCCCCCGCTCGGGATTCAGGCCGAATTCAGCGCCCACCCCGTCGAGACCGGTGGCCTCCAGCAGGTTCGACACGATCGTGCGCACCACCCGGGCCAGGAACCAGCCGACTGCTGCGATCGCCGCCGCCTTGAACAGGCGGGGCAGGGCGGAGAGGAAGGTGTCGAACAGATTCACCACTGGCGTCACCTGAGCCCCGAGATTGAGGGCGTTCAGGATCAGTGGCAGGAAAAACAGCAGCACCAGCCAGAACAGCACATCCCCCAGGGTGTTGCTCACCGCCAGGCCCGGTCTCCCCTCCCCGGCGGCGTCGCCATCCAGCAGACGCTGATCCAGATCCAGGCGTTGGGTCGCCCCCAGCAGGGCAGAGCGCGCCAGGATGGCCACCACCCAGCCGACAACCGCCAGCAGCAGGGCGGCTCCCAGTTTCGGCAGGAAGGCGAAGATCTGGTTGAGGAACTGATTGAGCGGTTCCGAAACAGTGGTGAGGTTCAGCACATTCAGGGCCGCCACCACAGCGAGCACCATCACGATCCAGAAGACCAGGCTCGCCAGCAGGCGATCCAGCCTCAGGCTGGAGGTGGGCAGGGCCGCTCCGGGCACCGCCGCACTGAGATGGGCATCGAGGGACAACCGGCGCAGCAGGGAACGCACCAGACGGGCCAGCACGCCACCGACGATCCAGCCGACGAGGAGGATGGCCAGGGCTCCGATCAGATGGGCCACCAACGGCACCACTTCGGAAGGCACGCCAGGCACGGCGAGGGCCGGCGGCGCCTGGAGAAGCAACGGGTCAGTCACGCAAGGAGAAAGAAAGGCTTCCCCAACTTGTGTACGGCCCCAGCAAGCGTCAACGTTCGCCCCTCAGTCGCCGCCGCAGCGCAGGATCAGCGCGTCGGGAAATCGGTCGCGCAGCACGGCCCGCTGCTCCTCGGGCTCCACGCCCACGGCGGCGCTGTCGGCCAGCTGCTGCGGACTGGGCGGCTGCCCCAACCTCTCCTCCCCGAACACGCCGTAGCGGATCACCGGATCCCAGCGTTGCTGCCCCAGCTGGTGTTGCCAGTACAGGGGGCGATAGCGCCCCACCAGCTCCGCCGATTGCTCGGCGGTGCAGGAGGTCCGCTCGATCAGCAGGGGCCGCACCGGCACCGGATGGAAGGGGATCAGAACGGCGGCCAGGGCCAGCTGGCCCAGCCAGACCGCCGCGAGGGGGCGTGGACAGGTCACGGTCATCTCCTCACAGATTGGTTTGCAGGAGGTCATTGATCAGCGGCACGATCCGCTCCGGGGTGCCCTGGTAGACGGCGCCTTCGCGGATGGCCGCGATGTCGCTCAGTTCGCCCTGGTTCACCTCGCCGTAGGCGATCGGCAGAACCGTGATGGCGCTGTGACGGAGCACCGGCTTCAGGTCGTTGAGCGCCAAGCCCTCGGTGCGGTTGCCGTCGGTGAGCAGCAGCACCACGAAACGCCCCGACGGGTCGCGGCGCCGCGCCCGCATCAGGTCGGCCATCGCCACCGCCAGGCCGTCGTAGAGGGCGGTGGGCCCATCGGGCTGCAGCTCGCTCACCGCCGCCAGCAGCCGGTTGCGCACGTTGTTGTCGTAGGGCTGCAGGGCCAGATGGCGCTGGGGATGATCACTGAAACTGATCAGCCCCACCTGGTTGCCGGGGTTGATCGCGGCGGTGGCCAGGCTGACCGCCTTCTTGAGCTGTTGCATCCGGCCGTGCTCCTGCATGGAGCCGCTGCGGTCGATCACCAGCTGCATGTACACCGTGCGGCGGCCATCCTTGCGGCGTTTCCACTGGCGCTGGGCCTGGCTGAGCAGGTCCCCGTCCGCCCGGGGTGGCCGGGCTTCGGGCGGTACCGGCGGAGCCTGGCTGTAGTCCGCCTGGCGGGCCAGCTCCTGCATCGCCGGTGAGGTGGCGAAGGCGGCGAACCGCTCCAGCGCCTGGCGCTGCTCCGCCGTGGTCCACGGCAGGGCGGCGAGCGGGGAATCCTGGGGACTGCCGAAGGGCACGGTCTGCAGATCCCCGAAGCCGGGCTCCCGCTTCAGCCGCAGGTAGGTCTGGTGGGCCATCACCATGGCGTCGAAGCCGCTGGGATTGCGCCGCCAGGTTTCCACCATCTCCAGGTACGTGGGAGCCGTGCTGGTCAGGCTCTGCTGAAACAGGGCAAAGCTGCGGCTGACGCCATCGCTCTGCAGATCGGCCGCCGTCAGCGCTTTGCCGTCACGGCTGTGGCCGGCGCTCAGCCAGAGGAGGGTGTGGAGAAAATCCAGACCCGGCGAGCAGATGTAAGGGTTGCAGTAGCCCATGCGCAGCCGGCCGGCGAGGGCCTGATCCACCACGCCGGCGAAGGTCGGCGAGCCATGGGCCCCCAGCCGCCGCCAGGCCTGGTTCCGCAGGGCGATCACCGAGCCGTTGCCCACCAGCCGGGCCTCCAGGCGCCGGGTCGGCACCCCCTGCTGCCGCAGCAGCTCCAGCCACTGCTCGCTGGCGGGGGAGTAGCCGGCGGGCCGCAGGGTTCCCGCCGCCAGCATCTGGGCCGCCAGGCCGGAGGGGATGGTGCGGATCCGCACCTCGATCCGTCGGCCGCCGTCGCTGCGCTCCCCCCGCTGGTTGAAGCGCTCGGCCACCTGCACCAGCCAGCGCCGGTCGGGCCTGGCGGCATCGGCCTTCTCCACGGAGCTGACGATCTCCACCGGCAGGCTGCCGCCGGCGGTGGCGCCCCGCCCCGCGATCCCCTGCAGCGGGTAGGCCTCCGGCGGCGGCAGGCGCTCGGCCAGGGGCAGCGCCGCTCCGGCCATGGCCAGGGTGCCGGCGGGGCGGGGCTCGCTGTTATCGATCTGGATCCGCGGCAGCAGGTCGCCTTCCAGATGGCGCAGGGCGCTCTCAAAATCGGTCACCGGCAGGAGGCTCAGGCAGCCCCCACAGGTGGCCAGCAGGCTGATGGCGGCGAGGCCGCCGGGGAGAAGGGCGCGCGTTTTCATGGCAGCAAGGAGGAGGGGAGGATCGAGAGGCGCACGGGCAGCTCCGGGGCCTTGTTCGCCTGCTGGAGGGTGTCCTGGTGGGCGCCAGCCAGCCCCTCGCGCACCGCGTGCAGGGGCCCTTCGAGGGGGCTGGCCGGGTGCTGGATCCGGTCCACGAGGTCCTCCAGCAGCACCAGCAGATCCACCGTGGAGAGGGGATCGAGCTGGGCGCAGCGGACGGCGAGCTGGCGGATCTCTTCCAGTTGCTGGCATGCGGCTCCGCCGGCCAACGCCGGATTCCGCGCGGCGATCTGATCGAGGCGGCGGGCCAGTTCGGCGCCATCCATCAGCGATCCCGCCCCCCCTGGGTTGGCCAGGGCGGCATCCGCACGGCGCCGTCGCGCCTCCCGCCGCTGGCAGGCCACCAGGCCGGCCAGTGGGGGCAGGGCGCCCAGGCTGACGACGCTCCAGCGCAGGCCCAGGCCGGCCACGAACAGGCCATAGCTCAGGCCCAGTCCCAGCAGCAGCCAGGACGGCGGGCGGTTCGAACGGGGGAGGACGGGCCGATGGGCCCGAACGGTGAGGGGAACCATGCCTGGAGGGGTGAATGCCCTCCGGTGGTTGCCGGTGCTCGGCCGTGATTCAGGCGCTCAGCCCCTGGCCAGGATCACACCACCGCCTCGAGCCGTTCCGCCAGGCCCACCAACGCCTTCTCGCTGGGCGGAACCAGCAGCTTGAAGCGACCTCTCCAGGCCGGCCAGTCGGCCAGGATCGCCGCCGCCCGGGCGCTGCCGGTGTGGGCTAGGTGGGCCTCCAGCAGGGGCAGCAGCAGGGTCTCCTGCTCGGTGGTGGTGAGCTCGCACAGGGCCACGGTCTCCGGGTTGAGCCGCTCCGCCAGGCCGCCGTCCTCATCCAGCAGGAAGGCGACGCCACCGGTCATGCCGGCGGCGATGTTGCGGCCGGTGCTGCCGAGCACCACCACCACCCCGCCGGTCATGTACTCGCAGCAGTGGTCGCCGGTGCCCTCCACCACGGCGCGGGCGCCGCTGTTGCGCACGGCGAAGCGTTCGCCGGCCCGGCCGAGGGCATAGAGCTCGCCGCCGGTGGCGCCGTAGAGACAGGTGTTGCCCAGGATCACCTTGGCGGCGGGATCGCCGGCGCCGGCGGGGGGAACGAGCACGACCCGGCCTCCGTTGATCCCCTTGCCCACGTAGTCGTTGGCGTCGCCCACCAGGCGCAGCTGCATGCCCTGCAGCAGGAAGGCGGCGAAGCTCTGCCCGGCGGCGCCCGCGAAGCGGAGGTCGAGCTGGCCGCGGAAGCCGCTGTTGCCATGGCGGGCGGCGATCTCGCCGCTCAGGCGAGCGCCGACGCTGCGGTCGGTGTTCACGATCGCCAGCTCGCGCGTCAGCGAGCCGTGGCCTTCGATCGCCGCCATCACCTCCGGATCGTTGAGCAGCTGATCCTCGAGGATCGGCCCGTTGCTGTGGGCCTCCCGCTCATGCACCAGCCAGGAGCGGTCGCCCGCGCCGGGCACGGGGGCCAGCAGGCAGGACAGATCGAGGGAGCGGGTCTTGGTGAGGCTCACGGCGCGGGGCGCCAGCAGGTCGGTGCGGCCGATCAGCTCGTCCAGGCGGGCCACACCGAGCTGGCTCAGCAGCTGCCGCACCTCCTCGGCCACAAACAGGAAGAAGTTGACGACGTGCTCGGGCAGGCCGGTGAAGCGCTTGCGCAGCGCCTCCTTCTGGGTTGCCACCCCCACCGGGCAATTGTTGGTGTGGCAGACGCGAGCCATGATGCAGCCCTCGGCGATCATCGCCACCGAGCCGAAGCCGAACTCCTCGCCGCCGAGCAGGGCGGCCATCACCACGTCCCAGCCGGTCTTGAAGCCGCCGTCGACCCGCAGCAGCACGCGGTCGCGCAGGCCGTTCTCCAGCAGGCTGCGATGCACTTCGGTGAGCCCCAGCTCCCAGGGGCTGCCGGCGTGCTTGATCGAGCTCAGGGGCGAGGCGCCGGTGCCGCCATCGTGGCCGGAGATCTGGATCACATCGGCGTTGGCCTTGGCCACGCCGGCGGCGATCGTGCCGATGCCGATCTCCGCCACCAGCTTCACCGACACCTTGGCGGCCGGATTGATCTGATGCAGGTCGTGGATCAGCTGGGCGAGGTCTTCGATCGAATAGATGTCGTGGTGGGGCGGCGGCGAGATCAGGGCCACGCCGGGCTTGCTGTTGCGCAGCCAGGCGATGTAGGGATCCACCTTTGGCCCGGGCAGCTGGCCCCCCTCGCCGGGCTTGGCCCCCTGGGCCACCTTGATCTCCAGCTGGCGGCCGCTGCGCAGGTATTCCGGGGTGACGCCGAAGCGGCCGGAGGCGATCTGCTTGATCGCCGAGCAGGCGGTGTCGCCGTTGCGCAGACCCCGCAGGGTGGGGAGGGTGGGGGACTGGCCCTCGCCATCCACGTCCGTGAGGACGTGGAAGCGGGCGGGATCCTCGCCTCCTTCGCCGCTGTTGCTCTTGCCGCCGATGCGGTTCATCGCCACGGCGAGCACCTCGTGGGCTTCGCGGGAGAGGGCGCCGAGGCTCATGCCGCCGGTGCAGAAGCGGGCGCAGAGGCTCTCCACGCTCTCCACCTGCTCGATCGGCAGGGGGGTGGCCGCCGGCCGGAACTCCAGCAGGTCGCGCAGGGCCGTCACCGGTCGATGCTCCAGCAGCGTTCGGTAGGTGGCGAAGTGGTCGTAACCCGGACCGGCGGCGACGGCGGCGTGGAGGGCCTTGGCCATCTCCGGGCTGTTCATGTGGTATTCACCACCGGTGCGGTACTGCACGAAGCCCATGAACTCCAGCTTGGAGCGGTTCAGCTCCGGGTAGGCCTTGGCATGGAAGCTGAGGGTTTCACTGGCCAGATCCGTCAGGCTGAGGCCCGCCACCCGGCTGGTGGTGCCGGCGAAGGCCAGCTGGATCAGGTCGGCGCCGATGCCGATCGCCTCGAAGATCTGGGCGCCGTGGTAACTGGCCAGCAGGGAGATGCCGATCTTCGAGAGGATCTTGCGCAGGCCGTCCTCCAGGGCGGTACGCACGTTGGCCTGGGCGCGGGCCGGGCTGAGGTCGGGCAGCTTGCCCCGCTCGATCAGGGAGCGGGTCTTGGGGTGGGCCAGCCAGTGGCGGGTGGTTTCCCAGGTGAGCCAGGGGCAGACGGCGCTGGCGCCGTAGCCGATCAGGCAGGCCAGGTGGTGGGTGCTCCAGCATTGGGCCGTATCGACCACGATCGAGGCCTGCAGCCGCAGCCCGAGGCGCAGCAGCTGCTGATGCACCGCTCCCACCGCCAGCAGCGGCGGGATGTAGGTGGTGCCGGCGCTGATGCCGATCGGCTCGCCCTCCGGTCCGACGCGATCGGAGAGGATCAGGATCTGGCTGCCGGCCCGCACCGCCGCCTCCGCCTCGAAGCCGAGCCGGTTCAGGGCCGTTTCGAGGCCGCCGGGGCCATCGATCACCGGCAGCAGGGTGGAGAGGGTGGTGGCGGCCAGACCCTGCTCGCCTAGGGCCTCCAGCTCGGCCTCGTTGAGCACGGGGGTGGGCAGGTGCAGCACGGCGGCGCCGGCCGGGTCGGGGCGCAGGGCGGAGCCGCGCCGGCCCAGGTGCATCTCCAGGCTCATCACCAGCTTCTCCCGCAGCGGGTCGATCGGCGGATTGGTGACCTGGGCGAAGCGCTGTTTGAAGTAGTCGTAGAGCAGGTGCGGCTTGCTGGAGAGCACCGCCAGCGGGATGTCATCCCCCATGCAGTAGGTGGGTTCCTTGCCGCTGCCCGCCATGTCCTCGATCACCAGGTCGAGGTCTTCGGCGGTGAAGCCGAAGGCGGTCTGCTGCTGGAGCAGCTCGAGCTCGCCCAGGCGCAGCCCCTCCTCCCAGCTCCCCGGCGCCAGGCTGCGGCGGTGCTCCGCCAGCCAGGCGGCGTAGGGAAGCCGGGCTGCTGCCTCCTGCTTCACCTCCCAGTTGCGCAGCAGGCGGCCGTTCTCCAGATCGACAGCCAGCATCTGGCCGGGGCCGAGCCGGCCCTTCTCGATGATCGTCGACTCCTCCAGCTCCACCACGCCCGTCTCCGAGCCCATCACCACCGTGCCGTCGGCGGTGAGGCAGTAGCGGGCGGGCCGCAGCCCGTTGCGATCGAGGGTGGCCCCCACCATCCGCCCATCGCTGAACACCAGCAGGGCGGGGCCGTCCCAGGGTTCCTGCAGGCAGGCGTTGTATTCGTAGAAGGCGCGGATATCGGGCCGCTCCCGCAGGTCCGGCTGGTTGCGGAAGGCCTCGGGCACCAGGGTCAGCAGGCTGTCGGTGATCGGCCGGCCGCTGCGCACCATCAGTTCGAGGGTGGCGTCCAGGTTGGCGGAATCGCTGAAGGAGGCGTTCACCAGGGGCCGCAGATCCGACGCGGCTTCCCCCCAGACCGCTTCCAGGTTGGCCTCGGCGGCGCTGGCCCAGTTGATGTTGCCGAGCAGGGTGTTGATCTCGCCGTTGTGGCCCAGCATCCGCATCGGCTGGGAGAGGGGCCAGCGGGGCAGGGTGTTGGTGCTGAAGCGGCGGTGGTAGACGGCGAAGGGCACGGCGAAGCGTTCGTCGCGCAGGTCGGCGTAGAAGCGGTCGAGCACCTCCGAGCGCACCATGCCCTTGTAGACGATGGTGCGACCGCTGATCGAGGCGAAGTAAAGGCCGATGTAGTCGGCGCCCCAGCGCTCGCGGGCCCGGTCGACGGCGCGGCGGCGCAGGCGGAACAGCAGGGATTCGAGGGCGTCGAGGTCGGCGGCGACCGCGGGCGAGGCCTCCGGGGCCTGCAGCAGCCACTGCTCGATCACCGGCGCGCTCTGGCGGGCCATCGGACCGAGCACCGAGGCGTCCACCGGCACGGACCGCCAGCCCAGGCTGCGCAGCCCCAGCCGCTCGGCCTCCTGCTCGCAGAGGAGGCGGCACTGGTCGCGCTCGTCGGCGTCGGCGGGCAGGAACACCTGGCCCAGGCCCCGGGCTGATCCGGCGCAGGCCGCCGCCGCCGGCCAGTCGGCCTCCAGCAGCGCCCAGGGGATCGCCGTCAGGATGCCGGCCCCGTCGCCGGAATCGCTGTCGCCGCCGCAGCCGCCGCGGTGCTCCATGCAGCGCAGCCCCCGCAGGGCCTGCTGCAGCAACCAGTGGCTGGGCTGGCGATCGAGCCGGGCCAGGAAGCCCACGCCACAGGCGTCCTTCTCCCCGGCCACCGCCGCCGGTGCGGGGCTGTCACGGTGGGGCCAGGTGGAATCAACAGGGTGGGGCATCGGCC
>JBIKTO010000269.1:0-4556 GCA_044348065.1 Cyanobium sp. | reverse complement strand
AAGATGTCGAAATCAAAGCACAACGGCGTCGATCCGGGCGCTGTGATCGAGCGCTATGGGGCGGACACCGCCCGGATGTTCATCCTGTTCAAGGCCCCACCGGAGAAGGACCTGGAGTGGGAGGACGCCGACGTGGAGGGTCAGTTCCGCTTCCTGCAGCGGATCTGGCGCCTGGTGGAGGCGGCCCAGGCCCGGGGCCTGAGCCTGGCGGCTGCGGGCGTCGAGGGGGATGCGGCGGCGGTCGAGCTCACAGAGCCGGAGCGGGAGTTGCGCCGCGCCGTTCACACCGCCATCCAGGAGGTGAGCGCCGACCTGCTGGGCTCCCTGCAGTGCAACACGGCGGTGTCGGAGTTGATGAAACTGGCCAACGCCATGGCCACCCACCTGGAGGCGGTGGGCGAGCCGGTGGCCCGCGAGGCGCTGCGCAGCCTGCTGCTGCTCCTGGCCCCCTTCGCACCGCACCTGGCCGAGGAGCTCTGGCAGCGGCTCCATGGCCACACCAGCGATGCCCCCCAGGCCGACGGTGCCGCCTTCGAGAGCGTGCATCGCCAGCGCTGGCCGCAGCTGGATGAAGCCGCCCTGCGGCGCGACACCATCCCGCTGGTGATCCAGGTGAGGGGCAAGGTGCGCGGAAGCCTGGAGGTGCCCGCCGATTGCGACGCCGCCACCCTGGAGCGGCTGGCCCTCGCCAGCGAGGTGGCCGAGCGCTGGCTGGAGGGGCGACCGCCCCGACGGGTGATCGTGGTGCCCGGCAAGCTCGTGAATCTCGTGCCTTAGAGGCGGCGAACCCTCAGGCTCTCCGGTTCCCCCCACGACCCGCTCGCCCCGTAGCCGCGGGGGTTGGCGCAGAGGTGGCGCAGACCCCAGTACAGCGGCTCCGGACTGGGCAGGGCCAGCAGATCCTGGAGTTCGGCCAGGCTGCGCTCACCGCCATCGGCCAGGGCGGCCTCCAGGCGCCCCTGCAGGTCCAACACGGCGGCGGCGGCTTTCTTGCCAGCCTCCACCCCCGGCTGGTCGTAGGCGTTGATGTCCACCAGTTCGGCGTAGAGGCCCACCGCCCGCTCGAACAGGGCGATCAGGGCGCCGAGGCTGCGGGCATCGAAACGCTCCAGGGTGATCGTCAGGCTCTGGCGGCCCCCCTCGCTGAGGGCGGCGCGGGTGCCCTGCAGGAAGCCTTCGAGGAAATCCGCCGGCTGCTCCCCCTCCAGGGTCGGCACGTCCGCCGGGTCATCGAGCGCCTCCAGGAAGGTCACGAAGTGGTTGTCGAGTCCATCCCGCAGCTGCTGCACGTAGGCGTGCTGGTCGGTGGAGCCCTTGTTGCCGTACACCGCCAGACCCTGGTGCGTCACCTGGCCCTGGCGATCGAGCCGCTTGCCGAGGCTCTCCATCACCAGCTGCTGCAGATAGCGGCTGAACACCTCCAGCCGGTCGCGGTAGGGCAGCACCACCATGTCGCGCCGTCCCCGGCCATCGCCGGCCACCTGCCAGGCGGCCGCGAGCAGGGCCGCCGGATTCTCCAGCAGCGACGGCACCCGCGTCAGCCGGTCCATGGCGGCGGCACCCGCCAGAAAGGCCCGTAGGTCGGCGCCGATCAGGGCCGCGGGCAGCAGACCCACGGCGCTGGTGATCGACGTGCGACCCCCCACCCAATCGAACATGTCGAAGCGGCGCAGCCAGCCCTCCGATTCGGCCCGCTGATCCAGCTGGCTGCCGAGCATCGTCACCGCCACGGCCTGCTGGCACCAGGAGCCCCCGGCCGCCTCCAGGCGGGCGCGGCTCTGCTCCATGCCCAGGCGTGGCTCCGGAGTTCCGCCGGACTTGCTGACCACCACCACCAGGGTGGTGGTCAGCCGCGGCCCGAGGCTGGCCAGGGTGCGGCTGATGCCCTGGGGATCGACGTTGTCAAGGAAGTGGAAGGGCAGGCCCAGCCCTTCCCGCTGCAGGGCGCGGATCATCAGCAGGGGCCCGAGCCCGGAGCCGCCGATGCCGATCCAGAGCACATCGCTGAAGCGACCCGCCGGCGCGGACAGGCTGCCATGGGTCACCTCCTGGCCGAAGGTTTCGATCCGTTCGATCTCGGCATCGATGTGGGCGGCGGTCTGGGGATCGGGGGCCAGCTGTGGCGCCCGCAGCCAGTAATGGCCCACCATCCGCTGCTCATCCGGGTTGGCGATGGCACCGCCCTCCAGGGCGCTCATCGCCGCGAAGGCCTGGGCGAAGCGCGGCTCCAGGGCCTGCAGATCGTCGGAAGCCACCGCCATGCGGCTGATATCCAGCCAGAAGCCGAGCTCACCGTCGTGCCAGAGCAGGGAGCGGAAGCGCTGCCAGAGGCCAGCGGGATCCTGGCCGTCCAGCGGCGGAAGAGGGGGTATGGCCACAGCGTCGCCGCTCCTAGGCCACCAGACCGTATCCAGACGGGTCCCAGCTCGGCAAGCTGTTGGCGCTGTGTGTGGGCCCGCGGACGCACTGCGCCTGGCTCTGGGGCACACCCGAAAAAGAACGTTAAGTTTGGACGGCTGGTTGATTTTCCGACCTCCTTCGCTCACGACCTCCTGTCCCCCCCGCGGTCCGTGTCCCTGCGTCGCCAGCTCCCCCATCTCCTCCGGATCCGCCGCCGGGCGGGCACTCAGCCGCTGCTGGCTCCGCTGCTGGCCCTGCCCCTGTTCGCGCTTCTTCTTTTGCCGCGCGTCACCTCGCCGGTGCTGGTCACCGACCCCGGCCTTTTGCAGAGCATGGGCACCCATGGCGATAACCCCGATGCCTATCCCAGCGAAGGTCTGCGGGCCGATCCCACCGACTTCAGCGCCGCCGAACTTCAGGAGCTGCAGCGCCGCTTCGGCGTGCATGGCCCCCAGCCGCGGCTGGCCCAGCTGTTCAGCGAGGGGCTGGACCAGTTCCAGCCCCTCCGCTCCCACACCCTCTCCCAGCTGGAAGCGCTGCGGCCGGTGATCCTGCGGGAGTGCGCGCGCCATCGCATCAATCCGATGCTGGTCACCGCCGTGCTCTTCGATGAGATGCAGCACGCCAAACCCGGCGAGAGCGTTCCCCTGGCGGCCCACTCCGGCCTGTTCAGCACCCATGGTCCCGGTCAGCTCAGCCTGGGCGAGCTGGTGAAGCAGGGCCTGCTTCCGGAGGATGCCACCCCGGAGGAGCAGATGGTGGCCCGGGATCGCCTGCTCGATCCCAACGGCAACGTGGCGGTGCTGGTGGGTAAATTCGTGCGCCTGCGCCGTGAGCTGGGTCTGCCCAGTGGCCGCACCTTCAGCGCCAGCCGCTCGCCGCGCGATGCCAAGGCCCTGGCCACCCTCGCCTACCTCCACAACGGCAAGCTCGATTACCCCAACCGCATCCTCCGCCACATGCAGGATCCGGCCCTGCACGCCCTGCTCTACGGCAGCCGTCGCGAACCGATCAGCCCCCTGATCTAGGGCTGAATTCGTTCAGCGACCCGATTCCTCAGCGACCCGCTGCGCTCAGCAGAGAACCCCGAGGGCCGCCAGGCGGATCTGCAGCTCCGACCAATCAAAACTGCGGGGATCCCCCCGCGCTCCACCCAGATCCACGTGGCGGTGGGTGGTGATCGCCTGCGGCGAGATCTGGAAGCGGCGGATCCAATCGGCCAGCACCAGGGAGGCGGCGTCGTACTGGGCGGCGGTGTAGCCGCTGTGCTCCCCCTCCTCGTCCTCGCCATCCTTGGGGGTTTCCAGACTCAGGTGCAGGGCGAAGTTGTTGATCGAGCCGCCCACCGCCGGATTGGTCACGGCCCACTGGCCGTTGAAGGCGGAGTATCCGGCACCGAAGGCCCGCCGCTCCGGCGGCACCGTGTCCAGGATCTCACCATTCAGGCCCACCAGCGTGTGATAGCTCACCTGGTCCTCATCTCGCGGGTGGGGGGTTTTGAAGGTGTTGATCGCCGAGCTGAGGCTGGAGACCGTTTCGTGCAGCACCACCACCCGTGGGGTGGGGTCGAGGGGGTTGCCGAAGGCGTCCTGGCGATAGCGACGTCCGTAATTGCTGGGGTCGATCACCACGCGTTCGCGCAGGCTGGGCAGCTGGGCGAGGGCGGTGGAGAGGCGTTGGCGGGTGGCGGGGTCTGCAGCGAGGCAGGCACGGGCCAGGGGGCTTGTCCAGCGGAGGGGATCGGGGGGGGCTGGTGCCGGGCGGCGCGGGGCGGCGGGCGTGGTGCTGCCGCCGGAGCGACCCACGTCATCCAGCAGATCGAGCAGGCTGGGGCGGGCATCGGCCCGTCCGCCGCCACCGTTGAGGAGATCTCGCGCCAGCCAGCCGAGCGCCCCGAGGCTGACCAGGGAGGCGCTGATCGCCGCCCAGATCAGGGGATGGGGGCGGCTGGTCATGGGCGCAGCTCCAGCCAGCGGCGGCGCCGATCAAGGCAGGCTCGATCGGGATGGTCGAGCGATTCCAGCCGCCAGCGCACCACCACGGCGGGATCAGGGGTCAGCGGCAGGCCGCGCACGCTTCCGTCCCGGCAGAACAGCACCTCCAGCGTCTGCGGCTGCTCCGGCCTGCCCAGCAGGCCCGCCAGCTCATCCACAGCG
>JBIKTO010000268.1:0-4566 GCA_044348065.1 Cyanobium sp. | reverse complement strand
CGGTGCCGAAACCGATGTCGTCGCCCAGGGGCGGGCCGATGGGAGACAACACCGCAGCGACAGGATCAGGGGCCGTCGTCACCATCGCGCCACCGGGGCAGGCGCGCCAGATTAAACGCCGCCTCCACGCCGTCAGCTCCAGCGGCGCGGCCACCACAGCCAGCGCAGCAGTTCCGCCACCGCCCAGAGCAGCAGCCCGCCCACCACCCAGCCCGGCAGCCACTGGAAAGGGGGCCAGGGCCGGAGCAGCAGCACCAGCCCCGCCAGGGCCAGCAGCCGCAGGGCCCGGCGGCGCTGGCGGGCGCCGGGCAGGTGGGCGAAGAGGGGGGGCAGGGCCGGCGGGCGCGGCAGGCGCGCAAGGCGGGCACGCCAGCCGGCGCCCGGGCCTGCCGCGGGGGTGGGAGCGGACACGGGGGGAGGGGGAGCGGCCGGCTGTCCAGAATGCTGCCAACGCCGCCGGAACGCGATTGACCCGCCTGTCCCTGCTGCTCGCCGCCTCCTGCCTGGGCACCGGGGCGGCGCTGCTGGGCGGTCGCGCCCTGCTGGACCACCGGCCGGCGCTCACCCCCCTCAGCTCCGGTCCCACCCTGGAGCGGGTGCGGCGCTGGTCGCCGGATCCTGAGCGTCGGCGCGAGGCCAGCCTGCTGCTCGCCAGCCGGCTGGAGGGTCGGAACGACCCAGCCGGCGAGCTGCGGCTGCTGCGCGCTCAGGGCTGGGGCCGGGACGACCTGGCCGCCCTGGTGCTCAAGCGCCAGGCCCAGGCGCGCCAGAAGCTGGCGGGGGCGGCGGCGGCCGAACCCCTCTGGAGCCGGCTGAACCAGCGTTTTCCCGGCCATCCGGCCGACGCCGATGCCCTCTATGCCCTGGGGCGTGAGCAGCCGGCCCTGCGCCGCCAGCTGCTGCGCGACTTCCCGGCCCACCCGGCGGCGCTGGCGGCGGCGCTGGAGGCCGGCCCCGCCCCGACCGAGCGGCTGCGGGGCGCCCTGCACCTCGCCCGCTGGGGGCCCCGCTGGCCCGGCGCCGAGGCCCGGCTGCGGCAGGCCTGCGGCGTCGGCGCCGGCGGGCTCAGCCCCGCCCAGCGGGCCCGGCTGGCCACCGGTCTGGCGGAGGTGGGCGACGGCGAAGCGGCGGTGGACTGCCTCTCGGGTGGGGGCGGCCAGGTGAATGCGGCCCTCTCCGCCGACGACCGGCTGGTGCTGGCGCGCACCCTGCTCAAGGGCAGCCCGGAGCGGCGGGCCCAGGGCCTCACCCTGCTGCGCGGCATCCCCAGCCGCTGGCCGAAGAGCCCAGCCGCCGGCGAGGCCGTGCGCCTGCTCAGCCAGCAGGACGGCCCGGAGGTGGCGGCGGCCCTGCAGCAGCTGCCGCCCCCCTGGCGGGACAGCCCCCCGGTGCTCGTCCACCGGGCCCTGGCGGCAACGCCTGAGGCCGGCGGCCAGGGGGCCGCCGAGATCGATCCCCTCGCCCTGCTGCGCCGCTGGCCCGACGATCCCGCCAGCTGGGATCTGCAGTGGGAGCTGGCCCGGCGCCGGCTGCTGGCGGCCGACTGGAGCGGCGCCGAAGCCCTGCTCCAGGCCTTGCCGCCGGAACGGCTGCCACCGCCGCTGGCGGCGCGGCAGCGCTTCTGGCTGGGCTATGCGCAGCGCCAGCTCGGCCGCGACGACGCCGCCACCACCACCTGGCGGCAGCTGCGTCTGCACCACCCCGGCGGCTACTACGGCTGGCGGGCGGCGGTGCAGCTGGGCGAAGGCGACCTGGCCCTGGACGCCAGGCGACCCGGCGGGGCGCCCGCCGGCGGCACGGCGGCCGGCGCCTGGGACCCGCTCGCCAGCGGCGACGCCCGCCTGGATCGGCTCTGGCGGCTCGGCCAGAGCACCGAGGCCTGGGAGGTGTGGCGCCACCGCCGCGGCAGCCGCCCGCCCCAGAACAGCCGCGAACTGCTGCTGGAAGGACGGCTGCGCCAGGGGGTGGGGGACGACTGGACCAGCCTGGGTCAGCTGGAGAAGGCCAGCCTCAGCCTGCCGCCGGAGCGCTGCGAGCTGATGCCCCAGCTGGAGCGCAGCCTCCACCCCCGCCGCTTCGAGGAGGTCTTCAACAGCGCGGCCAGGCGGGAGGGGCTGTCGGAGGACCTGCTGCTGGGGGTGGCGAAGCAGGAATCGCGCTTCACCCCGGCGGTGCGCTCCGCCGTCGGCGCCGTGGGCCTGATGCAGCTGATGCCCGACACCGCCGCCGAACTGGCGGGCCAACCGCTGAGCGGCGCCGATCTGGAGGATCCGAAACGCAACGTCGACCTCGGCGCCCGCTACCTGCGCGGCCTGCTCGCGCAATGGCGGGGGGATCCGCTGCTGGCGGTGGCCAGCTACAACGCCGGACCGGGGGCCGTGCAGGGGTGGATCGACGATCCGCGGCTGGCCAGCGCGCCGGAGCTGTGGGTGGAGGCGATCCCCTATCCGGAAACCCGCCTGTACGTGAAGAAGGTGCTGGGCAACGCCTGGAGCTATCAGGGCGAGCGCCGGCCCTCCTGCTGAACCAGCGGTGGCGGGTTCACGTGCGGACCGATCAACCGCCCCACGTTGAGCCCGGCGAGCACCAGCAGGCAGAGCACCAGGGTGAGCAGCAGAGGTGGAGGCACCACCCGGATGCGCACCAGGTCGAGGCGGGCCAGCAGCACCGCCGTACCCAGGATCAGCACCACCGAGAGCACCTCCAGGTGGAGCATGTAGAGCCCCGCCATGGTCACCAGCAGCAGGGAGATCACCAGGCTGATCACCCGGCTGCTGGCCATCAGCGAGGACACCTGGCGCAGCAGCAGGTCGGGGATCGTGCAGATCACCACCACGAGGATCGCCTGCACGCATTCCGCCCCCCAGGTGAGCGCCTCGAGGTTGGCCAGCGGCCGGCTGGTGGCCAGCTCGGGCATGGCGGAGGTGATGCCGAGGTAGACGCTGATCAGCAGCAGCAGCAGCAGCATCGGCGCCCGCAGGGGCAGCAGCAACAGGCCCGACAGGGACGTCATCGTGGGCTCAGCACCAGGGTGATCGCCTCCAGGGGGCAGCTGGGGAGGCACTGTTCGCACACCAGGCAGCGGCTGGCCTCGAAGCGCAGGCGCTGGGCGGCGGCCTCGAAGGCCAGGGCGCCGCTGGGGCAGACGCTGGCGCAGAGGCCGCAGTCGACGCAGAGGTCGGGGTCGATGTGGATCTCGCCGGGGGCGGGATTGAGCCGCAGACCCTGCTTCTGGAGCCAGGCCTGGGCCGCCTCCAGTTCGTCGATGTCGCCGGAGAGCTCCACCACCATCGTGCCGCTCTGGTTCGGCGCGATCTGGGCGCGCAGGATCTTGGCGGCGATGTCGAAATCCACCGCCAGCCGGTAGGTGATCGGCTGGTGCACCGCCTCCCGAGGGAAATGCAGGGTGAGGCGTCGCTTCACGCGTCCGAGCCCGTTGCCCGGACGCTAGCAACCGCAAAGCTGCCAGAGTGCAACCGATCCGACGCCCCAGACCCACCGCCATGTCCGCCTCCCCGGCCACCCCGCCGCCTTCCCCGAGCCCCGGCCTGGGCCGGCGCGAGCGGATGCTGCTCGCCGCCGTGGCCGCGGCCCTGGCGGTGCTGCTGCTCTGGCTGCGGGGGGGCCTGCATCCGGAGGCATCCCTGGAGGCCCTGGCCCGCCGCTCCCCCGATCTCACCACAGCCCTCAGCGATGGCCGGCCCACGGTGGTGGAGTTCTATGCCGACTGGTGCGAAGCCTGCCGCGCCATGGCCCCGGCGATGGACAGCCTGGAACGGCAGCACCGCGCCGAGCTGGATGTGGTGCTGCTCAATGTCGACAACCCCCGTTGGCAGGGGGAGATCGAGCGCTTCGACGTCAATGGCATCCCCCACCTGGAGCTCTTCAATGCCGGCGGCCAGCCTGTGGGCCGCTCCCTCGGCGCGCGCCGCCCGGAGGAGCTGGAGGCCCTCACCGAGGCCTTGCTGGCGGACACGCCCCTGCCGGATCTGGCCGGTGTGGGGTTGATCAGCGATTTGACCGGCCCCGCCAACGGCCAGGCCACCCCGCCAACGACCCCATCGGGCGCGCCGATCGCCCCCCGCAGTCACGGTTGATCCCCCATGAGCGCCCCATCCGCCGCCGCCGCCGCCGCCGAACCGATGGATCCCCGCTTCCGGGTCGATCTGATCGCCGCCACCCCCACCCCCCAGCTCTGCGTCTACGCGGGCATGCACCAGGACTACAGCGAGGGCTTCGTCGCCGATGACCGCGACGAATGGCCCGACGAGCGCCGCGCCGGCGAGATCTGCGTCAAGCGGCTGCTGGCCGGTGAGCGCGGCCATTACGGGCCGCTGGAGCACGCCCAGATCGTGCTCAACGTCGGCTGGTTTCCCCATTCGGTGATGCAGCAGGCCCGCACCCACCGGGTGGGGGTGAGCTTTGATGTGCAATCGATGCGTTACACCGGTGAGCGCATCTGCCGCGCCGCCGATGGGGCGTTGGATCTGGAGGAGGTGTTCTACCTGAGACCGGTGGGTGACTACAGCGACCGCCAGGGCAAGAAATATCACTATTCCGTCGAGC
>JBIKTO010000267.1:0-4574 GCA_044348065.1 Cyanobium sp. | reverse complement strand
CAGCGGCTGATCGACGCCGAACTGCGGCCCCTCTACGCCGATCCCGCCCTGGTGCTGCACGACGCCGCCCGGCTGGATCTGCCCCACGGCCGGCTGGCCTTCAGCACCGACGGCTACGTGGTGCACCCCCTGGAGTTCCCCGGCGGCGACATCGGCTCCCTGGCGGTCACCGGCACCGCCAACGACCTGGCCATGGCCGGCGCCCGGCCCTGGCACCTGAGCGTGGGCCTGATCCTGGAGGAGGGGCTGGAGCTGGAATTGCTGCGGCGTGTTCTGGGCTCGATGGCGGCGGCCGCCCGCCAGCAGGGCCTCACGATCGTGACCGGCGACACCAAGGTGGTGGAGCGGGGCAAGGGCGATGGGATCTTCGTGACCACCAGCGGCATCGGCCTGGTGGAAGCACCCACCCCGATCGATCCCACGCGCATCGAACCCGGGGATGCCGTGCTGGTGAGCGGCGACCTGGGCCGCCACGGCCTCACCATCCTCGCCGCCCGCCATGGCCTGGATCTGCAGCCGCCCCTGGCGAGCGACTGCGCCCCCCTCTGGCCCCTGGTGGAACGGCTGCTGGCGGCGGGGGTGCGGGTGCACTGCCTGCGGGATCTCACCCGCGGCGGCCTGGCCAGCGCCCTGCACGAACTGGCCACCGCCCGCGGCGTGGCGATGCACCTGGAGGAGGAAGCCATCCCGATCGCGCCGGCCGTGGCCACCGCCTGCGCCCTGCTTGGCTTCGATCCCCTGCACCTGGCCAACGAGGGCCGGCTGGTGGCGGTGGTGGCGGCGGCCGACCGGCAGCGGGCCGAGGCGGTGCTCAGCCCGGGCGGCGGCGCCTGGATCGGCACGGTGGCGGAGGGCCCGGCGCGGCTGCTGCTGCGCACCCCCTTCGGCAGCCAGCGGCTGTTGCTGCCCCCCAGCGGCGAGCTGCTGCCGCGCATCTGCTGAAGCCCGGGCGTAAGCGGGCCTGGGGGACCCCGGTGATCAGCAGGGGCACTCGCTGCACGTCGAGCCACCGGTGGACAGCATCCCTGTTGTTGATCGAGGTGATCCTGGCCCCATGGGCCGTGACATCACGCCGCCAACGCGCAGGCCTATCGTTGGGGAGCGCTGCGCCATCAGAGTCGTGTGCTGCCAGAAGCCATGATGCCAGCCACGGAGCCAGCATGAAGATTTTTCTGAGTTCCACCTACCAGGATCTCATTCAACACCGTGAAAAAGCTGCGCAGGCCATGGAACGGCTCGGTCAGCAGGGGGTACGCATGGAGGTGTTCGGGGCGCGACCACTGGAAGCCAAGGAGGCATGTTTCGAGGAGATCGACGCCTCAGACGCCTTCATCGGCATCTACGCCCATCGCTATGGATACATCCCGGCCGGCCAGCAGCAATCGATTACTGAGCTGGAGTTTGACCATGCCCAGACCCACAACAAACCCAGCCTGTGTTTTGTCGTCAAGGATGATTTTCCCTGGCTGCCCACGGCCATCGAGGAGGGGGAGGCACGCTCAAAGCTGCGAGCCTTCAAAGACCGTATTCGCTCGCTGGTGATCACCGACGATTTCACATCTCCCGATGATTTAGCCTTCAAAATCGCCTCGTCCCTCGGCCGCTTCCTGTTGACGCAGAAAGTGAAGCAAGAGCTCGAACGCCTCCCGCAACGGGACACGGTCAGCACCGAACAAGGGCGGTCGCAGATCTCGAGGCGCATCGTGCGCGATCAGGCTCTGCTGAAGGGCGCGAGGATCTTGCTCGTGAATGACAGGCCCAGGGAGATGGATATCTTGATCGAGATACTCCAGGATTTGCAGGTCACGATCGAGGAGGCAGATCGCACTGATCTGGCCATGGAGATGCTGAAAACCAGGTCCTACGACGTCATCATCTCGGATGTGCAACGCCAGGGAGTTGAGGATGAGGGACTGCGGTTCCTCTCGCTCATGCGAGCGGAGGGCTGGCGCATCCCGGTGATTTTGACGTTGCTGCGTTTTGACCCCGCCCGCGGCACACCACCCTTCGCCTTCGGCATCACCAACCGCATCGATGAGATGCTCAACCTGGTGTGCGACGCCCTCGCACGCGAGCGGGGATGATCGCAAACGCCGCCGCCGAAGCCCGGATGCCCTCCGCCATCCCGAGCCTGGCGGACAGCTCAGGTCGCCAGATCCTGCACGCAATCGTGAATCCGCTCGGCTATTACCGCCGCTGCTTCCGGGCCCACAACGGCGTGGTGCGGGTGCGGATGGTGCCCGGCCTGCCGTCCCAGCAGGTGTTGGTCAATGATCCGCATGTGCTGCAGGAGCTGATGGGACGTGATGCCGGACGCGGCCTCAGCGCCCCCGGCCACCTCAACGACCTGATGGAGCAGGTGGTGGGCCAGTACTCCATCATGGTGCTGGAGCCCGCCCCCCATCGGGCCCGCCGCCGCCTGCTCACGCCCCCCTTCCAGGGCGAGCGGCTCAAGGCCTACGGCAGCCTGATTCAGCGGCTCGCCCAGCAGGTGGTGGGCGAACTCTCGCCCGGCCAGGAGTGGGACGCGCGCGAGCAGATGCAGCGCATCACCATGCGCGTGATCCTCTCGGCCGTGTTCGGCCTGCATGAGGGCGAGCGCTATCGGCGCCTGGAAAGCCTGCTCCAGCAGAACCTCACCCTGCGCACCGGCCGCTTCGGCACCCTGATGCTGTTCGTGCCCCAGCTGCGCCGCGATCTCGGCCCCTGGAGCCCGGGGGGCCGGGTGCGGCGGCTGGAGGAGGCCAGCAAGGCGCTGCTGCTGCAGGAAATCGCCGAGCGGCGCCAGGCCCTGGAGGCCGGCGATGGCGGCGAGCGGGTGGATGTGCTCAGCCTCCTGCTGGCCTGCCGCGATGAGCAGGGCCAGGGCCTCAGCGACGCGGAACTGCACGATGAACTGCTCACCCTGCTGCTCGCCGGCCACGAAACCAGCGCCACCGCCCTCACCTGGGCCCTGCACTGGATCCACCGCCAACACGAGGTGCGTGACACGTTGCTGGCCGAACTGGCCGGCTGCGACAACCCCAGCGATCCGGAGCGGATCCAGCGCCTGCCGTACCTGGGCGCGGTGGTGAACGAGGTGCTGCGCATCCATCCGGTGGCGATGCTGATGTTCCCCCGCCTGGTGGAGGAGCCCCTGGCGATGGGGGGCTGGAGCTTCGAGCCTGGCGATGTGGTGATCGGCTGCATTCAGGCCGTGCACGAGCGCCCCGAGCTCTACCCCGATCCCCAGCGCTTCGACCCTCAGCGCTTTCTGCGGCGCAGCTTCGGGCCCGGCGAATTCCTGCCCTTCGGCGGTGGCGCCCGCCGCTGCCTCGGGGCCGCCCTGGCGGTCTACGAGATGAAGCTGATCCTGGCCACCCTGTTGCGCCAGCGCCACCTGGCGCTCACTCCGGCCTGCGATCGGCCCCTGCCGCCCCGCCGCCGCGGCTTCATCCTGGGCCCCGCACGTCCGGTGCGGTTGCGGGTGCTGGGGATGGGTGATCCAGCCAGGCCAGGCCCTGGGGTCTGAGCTGGCGCCAGCGCTTGTGCAGCGTGTCGGCGGCGAGCACCAGCAGCGGGGCGAGCAGCATCGGCGGCAGCCAGCGGAGCGGAAAGGCGGCGTTGCCGAACACCGCCGCCAGGGCTGGCACCAGGATCAGGGTGCCCGCCACCAGCGGCTCGCTGACAAAACCCACCCACAGCAGCCGGTTCGGGCGGCGCAGGGTGGCCCAGAACGGTTGCCAGTCGCTGCGGCAGGCCAGCAGGGCCCCCATCTGACCGGCCACGATCAGGGCGAAGGCCACCGTGGCGGCCTGGTCCTGGATCGCCTGCACCGCCGGCGTGGCCCCGTGGTGCAGCAGCGACGGCGCCAGGGCCCGCAGCTCCGCCCAGTCCACGCCGTGGTGGCGCCACACCAGCAGATAGCCCCCCATCGAAGCCAGCGCTTCGGCCAGGCCCAGCACCAGGTAGGCGCGCAGCATCACCGGCCGGTTGAGCAGCGGCAGACCCCGCCGTCGCGGCGGCCGGTGCATCCCCCCCGCTTCCGGGGGTTCCGCCCCCAGCCCCAGGGCCGGCAGCAGGTCGGTGCCCAGATCCACCGCCAGGATCTGCAGCACGGTGAGGGCGGCGGGGATGCGCAAGGCCACCATCGCCAGGAACGGCGTCACCTCCGCCACATTCGACGCCAGCACGTAGGTGATGAAGCGGGCGATGTTCGCCACCACCGAGCGGCCGTAGCGCACCGCCTGCACAATCGTCGCGAAATTGTCGTCGAGCAGCACGATGTCGGCCGCCTCGCGGGCCACATCGGTGCCGCTGATCCCCATCGCCACCCCCACATCGGCGGCGCGCAGGGCCGGGGCGTCGTTGACGCCATCGCCGGTGACCGCCACCACTTCGCCGAGGCTGCGGTAGGCCTCCACCAGCCGCAGCTTCTGCTCCGGCGCCATGCGGGCGAACACCAGCCGGTGGCGGTACTTGAGCAGCTGGCGCAGCTGCACATCGCCGATCAGCGCGAGGCTGGCGCCATCGATCACCCGCACCGGATCGGCCATGCGCGGGTCGTGGCCATCGGGCGGGATGGTGGGGGCGGC